>CAYQKJ010000152.1:0-2480 GCA_964418195.1 uncultured Methanosarcinales archaeon
TAAGGTTGCAGTATCTTATTGACTATAGAAATATTTATAAATAAATTAGTAATGTGCAGAAAACCTATGTTAGATTTCAACAAGCATTCCAAAAATATTAAAGCAGAGAAGGCAGGAAGGCATTTCGGTTTTTTATTCGGAATGGCGCTCTTTTTTCTGGCTACTTATTATGTTCTTTCAAAATTTAGGGTTTTTGTTTTTAGCTTTAAAGTATACTTTTTAGTACTGCTGTTAGCAATAATTTTATATGAAACTATAGTCTTCTTAATTAGAAAAAAGAAGAAAAAGTGAAGAAACAAAGAAGGACGAATAGACAAATAAGGGCAAAGAAAAGACAAAGAATAATGCACATTATTGCACCAGATTAAAGGGGTGGAACCTTGATTATGGATTTTTTTAGAGGGTTTATAAAAGGGTTTAAGGAATTCAGCGAGCTTATAGCGAACACATTTAATTTTTTAATTCTGAGCGTGGTTTATTTTATTGGCATAGGAATGACGTCCATTTTTGCAAAACTGTTTGGAAAGCATTTTCTAAAGATGAAAAAGCCAAATTCAGAATCATATTGGGAAGAAAGGGAGCCTATTTCAAAAAACATTGAAGATTATTACAATCAGTTCTAGGAAAAACAAGGACTTATGCAAAGAAGCAATCGGGTGGTTGAAAAATGTATATTTTAGGAATATCCTGCTATTATCATGATGCAGCTGCTTGCCTAATAAAAGACGGAATCATAGTGGCTGCTGCCCAAGAAGAAAGATTCACAAGAAAGAAGCATGATATAAGCTTTCCGATAAACGCAATAAACTATTGCCTCAAGGAAGCAAATATAACCATACACAGTGTTGACTATGTCGGCTTTTATGAGAAGCCCATTCTGAAATTCGAGAGAGTGATGAACCAGCATCTTGAGATGTTTCCAAAGTCATACACCACATTCTGCAATTCAATACCCGGCTGGGTGAATGAGAAATTAAGAGTTGAAACAACCATAAGGAAGAAGACCGGCTTCAATGGAAAAATCTTTTACATAGAGCATCATCTTGCGCATGCAGCATCTGCATTTTTGGTTTCTCCATTCAAGAAGGCAGCAATACTTACTGAAGATGGAGTAGGAGAGTGGACAACAACCAGCCTCGGATATGCAAATGGCAATGAAATCTTTCTTCAGAAGGAAATAAAGTTTCCTCACTCGATAGGACTGCTTTATAGCACAGCAACCGCCCATCTCGGCTTTAAAGTGAACAATGACGAATACAAAGTGATGGGGCTCTCTGCCTATGGCAAGCCGCGCTATTATAATAAGTTCAAGAAGATTGTAGACATAAAAAAAGACGGCAGCTATTTTATGGACATGTCTTATTTTGACTATCATTATAGAATGCATATGCCAAGCAAAAAATACATTGAGGAATTCGGGCCTGCAAGAAAAAAAGGAGAGCCGGTAAAGCAGCGCCACATGGACATAGCCGCTTCTCTCCAGAAAATTACAGAAGAGATGATAATAAAAATGCTGAACTATCTCCATAAAACGACAAAGATGGATAATGTCTGCATTGCAGGAGGAGTTGCTCTGAACAGCTTGGCTAATGGAAAGATAATAAGGCAGACTCCTTTCAAACAGCTCTTTATCCAGCCAGCAGCAGGAGATGATGGAACTGCGCTTGGCTGCGCTTACTACATCTATAATACTCTTCTCAAAAAGAAAAGGAATTTTGTGCTGAATTCAGCGCTGTGGGGTCCACATTTCTCAACAAGGGAGATAAAAAAATTCTTTGACAGGAATAAGGTAAAATATCACACATTCAAGAGCAGAAAGGAACTGCTGGAAGAAACAGCCAAACTGCTTATAGATAACAAAGTTGTGGGATGGTTCCAGGGAAGGATGGAATGGGGCCCAAGAGCCTTGGGAAGCAGAAGCATACTCGCTAATCCTATGAATTCCAAGATGAAAGAAATACTGAATGCGAAAGTAAAGCACAGGGAAGAGTTCAGGCCTTTTGCGCCCGTAGTTGCGGCAGAGGATGCTGATGATTATTTTGAATGTGACAAGCCAGTGCCAATTCCAGCAGACTTCATGCTGATGGTGTATCCAATAACGAAGGAAAAGCAGAAAGTCATACCTGCAGTCACTCATGTAGATGGCACAGGCAGGCTGCAGACAATACGCAGAGAAACAAATCCGCTGTATTATGATTTGATAAAAACATTCGGAAGGATGACAAAAGTGCCGATTTTGATAAACACTTCCTTTAACATAAGAGGTGAACCAATAGTCTGCACCCCTTATGATGCTTATAAGTGCATGATGGGCACTGGAATTGACTGCACGGTGTTTGACAAGTTTATAGTCTTCAGGGACGAAAATCCGCAGGATATGTGGGACAGCGAGAAATCCATAAATGAATGAAAGGATAAATTAAAAAAAGAAATTATAATTCATTTAAAAAATAAATATATTAAACATAACGAATCAAACA
>CAYQKJ010000153.1:0-2476 GCA_964418195.1 uncultured Methanosarcinales archaeon
AGATAAATAAGATAAATAAGAGGCGTAGAAAAAATAAATAAAAATAATAAAATTAATTCAGATAGTCAAGAAAACAGCTATTTAAGAAAAACAGATATTCAGAAAAAAACTGAGATAAAGAAAAGAGATAAACAAAAGAAAAATAAATTATGAAGAAAAGCAGGCTACTTTCTATGATAATCTCTCCGGATAATCTCTGTCTCTGGATAATCTCTGTTCAAAGTTTTAACCGCTCTTCTTTATCAGTATGGGCTTGCTCTTCATTTCCATGTAATCGTAGTTTAAAGTTATTGTAAGCTGCTTTTCATAGGCCTTCTGCTCTGTGATGTCTATTTGCTGTATGCAGCTGACAGTTCTTTTTCCCTCAAATATTGTTATGAAGCCGAAATTGCCTCCTGTAAATCCAGTGCACATTAAGCCAGGAATTCCTGAGTCAATGCTAACAAACACTTTGTCCCTGTTAGCGAATATGTCATTGCACTCCATACCATTTCTGAAAACATTGCCATTGCCCTTTTGCTCTACTGTAAACTCAAAGGAAATCTTGTCCTTGCCGCTTATGCTCTGCTTGAATGAAGTAACCTGTATTGGCGCTCCTGAACTGTAAACTGGCTTGTCCTCACTCAGTTTGCAAACAGTTGCGCTGCTGTCCAACAAATTGTTTTTTATGCAAAGCTTTGCATTAGCCAGTGTTTGATAATTATAGCAAATCTTGGCTATTATGTTGTAAGTAACTTCTCCAGACACTTTTCCCAAATAGTTGAACTCTGGAAATTCAATTTCTACAGGTATTGACGGTATCTTGTTTCCAGAATCATCCCTGCTAACCTTTATCAAATCCTCAGTTGGCTGCTTGACAAAATCAGAAGCCCTAAGTCCGAATTCAGCAGGGTCAATGCCTATGAGCCATAGCTTTATATTATTCTGGGGCACTGTGTATTCTCCCTCATTGCTGAGCTTCACAATGACATTAAATGGAAAACCTCCACCGTCAAAAACCTCGTCAGGAGGTGCGCTCTCCATAAAGTTGATGAGCACGCCATTGGTTCCGCCTACAAATGGGTTTTCCTTTTTCTTACTGGATGAAGTGCATCCTGTTGCTATCACAAGTACCATCAACATAACAGTTAGAATTATTTTTTTATCCATTTTCACAACCTCCTTTTTCTAAAGACTTAAGATTCTATATATGTTAATAATTTTTATTATAAATATTCAATACCTTTGTCCTTTAGGACAAGGATTCGGTTCTTTGCGATGAGTTTTGTTTTTCTGTTTTTTTCTTTTTAGTTAATTTTTTAGAGATAATTTTTAGAGATATTCTTTACAAGTTTTTTTGGGTTATTCATTTTGTATTCTTTAATTTAAATATTATATTCTTCTTATTTCAACATTCTTTGTTGTTGAGTACATATATCCGTAATTCAAATCAAGCTTCAATGTTGTGACATAAGCGCCCTGCTGCGGATTTGTTGCAGTTTTGCAAACAATTGTTGCATCGCTATTTATCAATCTGATGCTGTTTGATTTTCCGCAGTCAAGCTTCTGTCCCTGGGATATTGAACCTGAAAAAGAAACTTCATCATAATCAGCATAGCCAAGTTCATTGCAAGCACCTGTCTTGCTGCTGGATATCACTCTTCCGCCACCAACATTCTTTATTGTTATTGTAAATATTGTCTGTCCAATACTGGAATCCTGCTGTATAGCGCTTATCGAGACAGGGCCTCCCTGCCCGCCGCCCACAGAAGGATTAGAAGCTGTGCATGCCTTTGTTCCTGTTTTTGAAGGATCAGTGTCTATGCATATTTTTGCAGAAGCAGCAGTATGATAATTATAGCAGACAGTCGCTCTTAGGGGTATTGGGAGATAATCAGTGTCTTCAGGAAGTTTTGGAGTGATTTTTCCTATATCCAAAAAGTAATAGCCGCCCTGGGGATTCTGAGCATCTTCCTTGCCATCAATGGTGGGAAATGATACTCTTGAAGTAAGCGGGAAAATTTGAGGATCATAGCCGTCAAAAAAGATTGTTCCGCTGCCAGCTTCAGCTCCCTTGTTCCAGATTTCAAGAGACACCTGTGTGGCTATTCCATCATAAATAGTATTTGAAGGGCTTCCTTGGGCATAATTTATCTCAATGCCCTTTGTGCCTGTGTGATAATCTGTCGTTTTTCCTGCGCTGCTTCCTCCCAAGCTTGTGCAGCCATATGAAAAAATAAGCGTTGACGCAATAAAAATAACCAGTAAAAGGCGTGCCAAAGTATTTTTTGAAGAAACATTCGGCTTATTTTTAGAACTTGAACCCATCTTTTATCTACTCCTTCTTTTTTCTACTCTTTAATAATACTTTCCTTTAATATTTGAATTATATAAAGTTTTCCTTTTAGGAGACATAAAAAGATATAAAACTAATGTTTCATATTCAATCAAATTATTACGAATTGGTTATGAAATTCTTTAGCAAAATATTTTTTTT
>CAYQKJ010000154.1:0-2468 GCA_964418195.1 uncultured Methanosarcinales archaeon
AAATTCAAGAGGTTTTGTTAGCGGTTTGGATGTGGTGAGAAACAAAGAATTGCATGATAAACTAATAAGGAAAGGCGAGGAAAATGCTTGAAGACGAAGTCATGAAGATGCTGAATAAGAAGAGAAAAGAACAGGAGTTTTTCAGACAGATATCTGTCAGTGAGGGTGAAAGGACTCAGGCTGCGATTGATTTGATAAACCATGAATTGAAGATTATTTATATTCCTGACTTTCTAAAAACCATATGGGATGACAAAACAGAGGAATATCTGAAAAAGAGAAACCTTACTCCTAAAAAAGCATTGGAAACAGAGCTGCAAGACCTCTTTTACCATGAGCTCGGGCACAGGGGAACAAAAAAGAACCGCGGATGCCCAAGGGATTTCAAGACATACTCTGAATTATTTCTGAACCCCTTACAGGATGTAACTCATATAAAGAATAAGCAGCTGTTACAGTATTTCGCAAACATTTTGCTGGATATAATAGATAACACTCTCATCAATGCTTCAGATAAAAATGAAGGATTGACTTCAATGGCAGGGTTCTATCTATTTCTAAAAGAGCAGGGCAAAATAATGCAAAAGATGAACTCTGAAATGTCCAAGGAGCAGAATAAAGAGCAGGATAAAAGCATTCAGGATGGAAAGTTTACTAAGCTTTACGAAGCTTATGCCAGGTTAAATCTTTATTTTAATGGCTCCAAGGCAGAGAGCAGGTTTCTCAATGAGTATTTCACATTTGACCCTGGAGTGAATACAGCTATTCAGAATTTCCTGAGGAGAACTGGTATTTCAGATATGAAAGAGGGAATAATGCAGGGCTCAAAAAGGATTATGGTTAGGGACAAGAACAGCATAAGACGGTATCTGAAGGATGATAATAATTGGAAAACAATTGCCAGAATATTCGGAGAAGAATTTGGCAAACTGCTGAAAAAGCATCCTGTCATTGAGATACTTTTTGGAGCAGGCGGAAGCAACGATAAAGAAGGGGATAAAGACAAATTCAATCCAGCAGACGGCTTTGGAGAGGAATTAAATGACAAGTCAAACTGGCCTGCACTTATGAGAAAAGGCAACAAAGCTGGAAACCAGCAGGGCTGGATGACTGATTTTGAATATCTGATAAGCCTGTATGAAATGCTCGCAAAGGACAAGCTATTTGAAATGATAATTCCAAAAATGATGTCCAAGAAATATCCGCTGATTGATTTGGGAGAAAAGGTATTCAAGCCTGATGAGAATTCTGCCCGTGATATCATTGGAGTGGATTTTGACAGAGAAAGCAAGGGTATTGAGCTGACAGTGGGCAGGTTCAAGTATGACCTCAATATCAATGTAAACTTTGGAGTAACCGAGAGGCCCAAGATAGTAATGGGCATATTTGACACTTCTGGTAGCATGCAGGGAAATATGCCTGAAGGCAAGAATTTGGGCGACATAGTTAATCCAAATGCACCGGCATCGCAGCACTGGTGCTATAATTCCAAATATCATTGTGCCCTGATTGCATATTTCATGATTGTAGAATATCTCAAGGATTTGAGAATGCAAGATACAGACGTCTACTTTGCAAACTTCAGCAATGAAACAAGAATAGCCAAGGGCTTGGAAGAATCAAAAAAACAGGCATTGCACCCACAGTTCGGGGGAACCACGCTTGATATTGACAAGCTCAGAACTACCTTAACTGTTCCAGGCACATTGAGTTTCACTATAAGCGATGGTGAGATAGGCAATGATGATAAGGTTTTGGAATTTATAGTAAACGAAGTTGCCCCAAAAAATCCCTACTTCCATGTGCAGATAGGAAATCACAGCAATTACAGCCGCGAATTGATACGTAATGACATTTATGTCAAGCAGGTGAAAAAGGAAGAGGAACTCTACAAGTTTGTTATTGATCTAACTGATAGATTTTACAGACAATTAACAACAGAACCTATGGATAAATAAAATGCCAAAAAACAATTCAGAGGAATCCTTGGAAGAGAAGCTTAGCCAAGTTCATATTCCTGAACCTGAAGAATTTGTAAGAAGGGCAGCTGGGATTCAGGATTTTTATGGGCTGCTCTTTGCTGACAATCAGCTGATTAAGTATGCAGTATTGAATAATAACAGGCAAATAAAAAATATTTATCTGATAAAGGAAACTAATAGCGACATGCTGGCTTTGTTGGCTGTCAAGGATGACATTTATTTTGAACATAAAGATAGTAAAATTCATTCTTTGTTCGGGAAATTCCGAGGAAAAGAAGGGGGAGACCCGGTAGAATCTCTTGTCGAGCATGATGGGAAGATTGTGGATGCTGGCGATTATGGAATTTATGAAACAATACCGAATAAACATCTAATGGAGATGGACGACTTCACTGACTTAAAAGTGAATACCGTAAGGTCTCTGTCGTCTTTCAAAAACAAATTATATGCCTTGGTTGCCTATAATACTTATAATAACACCAAATC
>CAYQKJ010000155.1:0-2465 GCA_964418195.1 uncultured Methanosarcinales archaeon
CAAAGTCTCCAGAATAAACCACTTCTGCCCTCTCACTATCAGAGCTCAAAAGGGCGCACCGATGAATCAAACTTAATCCGTCTGTTCCTATTATCATCTGATTGTTCAAATCAAGATAATTAAGATACACGCAGGACAGCACGGAAAAGCCATACTCCTTTCCATTAATATTTGATGAAATTCCAGGCAATATTAAAGCTTGGCAGAACTCAAAAGTGAGATATTTTTCATACTCAATTATAGTGCCTCCTATTTTATATTTTCCATTGTTTTCCTCGAGTGCTGTGAAAGCATATTTGGGCTTATAACATAAAGCATATAATTTATCCTGAAAAGCGGATATGGATGCTATATAATCAATTTTCTTAATGCTTAATTCTTTTTTTGTCATCAAAAGTTTGTCTGTCAATGTTTCATAGAGCTGGTATATGCCTGCATCAAAGATTTTTCCTTGATGCTCAACAATGGATTCTGTTATATTCCACCTTGCTCTTGATTTGAAGTTCCCAAATAAAGAGCAGATTTTATAATTATCATTTTGAAAATAGACATCATCCTCAGCTGCCAACAAACCGCGCAGAGAACTATTAGTGTCTTTTATCAAGTACATTTTTTCTATTTCTCTTTCATCATTCAACACTGCATATTTCAGCACACAGGTTTCTCCAAAGAGCAGTCCGTAAACTTGAGAAATCCCCGCTGCTTTTTTAATAAATTCCTCAGGTTCAGGAATATGAACTTTGCTAAGTTTATTTTCCAAAGATTCCTTTAAATCTTCCAAAGGCTCCTTCAAATTTTCATCATTCATTTCAGCACCTTGCCAAAATTGATAAGCTTCTCATGCATTTGCCAGTCCTTTACAACTTCCAAAGCAGTGACCCTGGCATCTAAACCAGGAATCAGTTTTCTTGTTTTTGCACTTTTTTTGTTCAAATCTATCTCTGCAAACTTTATGCCATGCAAATCCCCTGAATAAACCACTTCAGCCCTCTCACTGTTAGAACTCAAAATTGCAAACCGGTAAATGTAATTGTCTTCTGTCCCCTTTATCTTTTCGCCATTCAAATCCAGATGATACATCTGCACACAGGAGAGCACAGAAAAACCATACTCCTTGCCGCCGATCATTGACAGGGATTTAGGCAAAAATGTAGCCTGGCGAACATAACTGAATCTTTTAGGATAGCATAATATTTCTTTCCCTAGATCATATTTTCCATCAATCTCATTTATCCCCCTAACAGCGGCATCAAAACGGTAATAATAAACGAGCGCATACAGTTTGTTCTCGTGAGAAGTCAGAGAAACTAAACGGCGTATGCCGCTCTTTTTCAATTGCGCTTTTAGTGTCAAATTCTTTTGCAATTCTATTCTGTTTATCAAATACTTGTCTGTCAAAGTTTCGCAAATTCCGTAAGTGCCTGCATCAAACACCTTTCCATCCTTCTCAATGATTGAGCATACTGAACCGTCCCTATTCCTTTGCGGATTATGCCCAAACAAGGAAGAAATTTTAGCATCCTTTCCTCCAAAATAGATTTGTTCCGGAGTGGAAAAAATAGCGAAAATTATGCTTTCACCGACATTTTTTATATTGTAAATGCGTTCCAATTCTTTTTTGTTATTGAATGAGGCATATCTTATCATTTTATCAGCTGCAAAAAGAATGCCATAGAAATCCGGAATGCCGGCTGCTTTTTTAATAAATGCCTCAGGTTCAGGAATAGGGATTTCACTAAGCCTGCCTTCCAAAGAGTCCTTTGAATTTTTACGATTCATGATATTTTTAACTCCTTACCAACACTTATTAGCCTTTCATGAAGCTGCCTGTCTCTTACAACTTCTAAAGCAAGGACGATATTTGCTGTGCTAAATAGCATTTCTGTCTCTGCAGTTTTTGTTTTCAAATCTATCTCTCCCAGCTTTATTCCCTCTGATGTTGGTATGCTGGAATAGACCACTGTCGCTTTCTCACTGTTCGAATTCAACAAAGCAAACCTGTGTATGGCCTTTTCTTTTATTCCCTCTATCTTTTTGCCATTCAAATCCAGACTATGAAGTTCTGTACAAGACATTATAGAAAAATCATGCTGCTTACCACTTATTGTTGAAGGAATTTCTGGTAGGATTAGGGCTTGGCAAAGGAATATGTGACCTGTGTTGTAGGAAATTATTTTATCTCTTATGCTGTATTTCCCATTGTTTTCATTTAGTTCTGCGACATCGTGGTTATACATTTTTTTGGTACGCACTAAAGCATATAATCTGTTCTGAAAAGAGCACATGGAACTTATACTTTCATAGTTATTCTCGCTTAATTCGTCTTTTGTTATTAGTGCTTTATCTGTTAATGTTTCAAAAAGCCCATCAACTCCAGCATCCAAAATCTTTCCGCCAAAATCAATAATCAATTGAGCATTACAATATCTTTTTTTTGATTTGAAGTTCCCGAACAAAGAGCAAAC
>CAYQKJ010000156.1:0-2464 GCA_964418195.1 uncultured Methanosarcinales archaeon
AGACAAGTTCTGTGTTATGATACTATAAATTGTAATCTTACTATGATGCTATATTTTATTATGATTTTATCTGTTATAATCTTTCTTTTCAAACACTTTATTGTAAAGCTCTTTTATCCTTTTTGGGCACATATCTTCTATTCTTGGAGCAATGCCTTCTCTTAGAGCGTAGAAGTCAGCCAGATGCACGCTTATGGTGTCAGCTTCCTTTTTTGTAGCTCCAACCTCTCTTAGCTTCCAAAAGAGGTCATGCTGTTCAGGAGCCTTTCCATCAAGTTCCCCGCATTCGCTTTCAGTCATTTTATATGTGCACTAGAGAATTCTTTTTTAATTCTTTTGTTTTTATGCGTTTTTATAGATTTTAATGTATCAGATATAGAAACAGATTGCCGTAAATAACTGCCAGAATAAATCCTACAAGAAAGCTTGGGATAAATGGTATGCCCTCTTTTATCAGCACTTTCCTTATCTTGCCCTCATTCTTCAATTTTATCAATTTTCTTATCTGTTTTTCCTCAATGCCCAAATCATCAGGACCGGCAATGAATTTGCCGTCTACAACTATTTTCTTTGCAATCCAGTCGCCTTCTGTAAGCTTTTCTGGTTCTATGCTTTTAAGCATGCACTCCTTCTCAACGCTTTTGATGAAAAAGTTCAGATACAACATCACAATAATCATGATTGCAAAAGACAGGAAGGCAAATCTCAAAAAAATCTCACGCAAAAACAATGAGCTCAATGCGATGGCAAAAGCCGCAACAAGCACAAATATTTTCAGATTTTTCTTTTCTGCGCTCATTTTTTTGAAGCTTTTGGTGACTCCTCTTAGATTTTTCAGGGAGAGAACCACACTGTATAAGATTCCATAGACAGCACCCACTAAAAGTATGTCTATAAAAACATCCAACAGAAAAGGCATTCTCAGGCTTAGCGCTTGGCGCACATCAAAACCCACCAAAGCGCCAATTCCCATTAGAATTTTTGAGTCGCCGCCGCCCCACTGCTTTGCATAAAACATCAAAAGGGCAATGCCGAAGAAAATCCCAAAACCAATCACGCCATCAATAAATATGTAAAAGTCCCATTGCAATATGGAATATAACAATCTGATTCCCAGCCCCGCTATTACTAAAAAATAGCTCAGCCAATCATGAACTTCCCTGGTCTTGATGTCAGTTATTGAAGCAATTGCCAGTCCAGAAGCAGCTATTGTGTAAATAAAGATGTTCATCATATCAATCATTTTGATTCCTTGCGAAAGAGACGTCTAAAAGTAATATTTTTTGAAATCATAAAAAAGTTTATAAATGTTGTTTGTTATCTATCAGTGAAAAATAAAATAATGTGTGGGTAAATAGAAAAACGCAACTATCTGAAATAGATAAAGAATAAGATTTGAGAAGGGAAAATGCCAGAAACACAAACTTTCAGGCCAAAGCACATAGCAATAACCCTGCATGAGCCACTGACAGGAAACTTAAAGGAAGAATACAATAAAAGAAATGAAATAATAAAAATGCTCTTGGAAGAGCAGGTGAAGCTTCAAATTCCTGTTATAACGATGTATCTGATAGACATGCAGCTTAGAGAGGAGGAGTTTTCAGAATCAGTTGACGCCCTTACAAGGCTTTTTGAGAGCATTTTGGAGTTTGTTAACCAGCACCAAATAAGAGTTTCTGCCTTTGGAAAATGGTATGACCTTCCAGGCACTCTCGTAGAAGCAGTCAAGAAACTGATAACTGAAAGCGCTGAATATGATAAATTCTTCCTGAACATCTGCCTGAATTATGATGGGCAAGAGGAAATTGTGGATGCATGTAAATTAGTGTCAATAAAAATAGCCGGCGGCAAAATGGAGGCCAGCAGCATAAGCAAGCAGACAATAAAGGAGAATCTCTACAGCTCTTATTTTATTCCCGTAGACCTGATAATAAAAAACAATCCCCAGCAGCTTTGCGGCTTATTGTTGTGGGACTCTGCACAGTCAAAAATTTATTTTACAGGAAAAGCATGGAACAAATTTGACAAAAAAGAATTCCACAAGGCAATAACATTTTATGAAAATCTCTTGAAAAAAGAGCAGCCAGAGACAGAATAAGCATAATAAAATAATAATAACTGAAATCCTGAAAATAAAATATTAATACATAATATAAACACATAATTATTTACATTTTATAAAAATAAAACCCTTCTTCTCATAAAAATTTGCTTGCCTGATTTCCTTAACTGAAAAATCATATGATGAATTTCAAAACTAACAGAAATATATTTAAACACATCAGAAGTGTTAGTCATAATGCCGCGATCGCATAATCTGGTAGTGCGGCAGTCTCGAAAACTGCTGTCCGAAAGGGCATCCCGGTTCAAAATAATTGGTTACGCTCGACTGGTTACGCTCAGTCGACACGCAAGAGCAAACGGAAAAACCAACACAAGGAGGAGTAGTTCGTGGGATTTCACG
>CAYQKJ010000157.1:0-2461 GCA_964418195.1 uncultured Methanosarcinales archaeon
TAAAATAAATAATAAAATAAAAAATAAAAAAAATTATTTGAGAAGAATAAAAATAAAATAACAAAAAAACAAAAAAGGAATCAAAAAGAGAAATGAAAGAATTATTTTCTTTTTATCAAAAGTATTGCGAAGATGCCTAAAAACAATATCAATATTATGGCAGCTACAATCAGCACTGTTATTTTTTTATCATATGAAATAACATCAGCTTTTAAAGCATAAGTTTGAGTTGGAGAAGATTGCTGCACAACGACCATTCCAGTTGCTGCTTCTGCTCCAGTCAATGTCTTATTAACTGCAGTTTCCTTTTGTTCTGACTTCTCCTGCTCTAAACCATTTTTTATTTCTTCTGCACATGCTTCAATCAGGATTTCTGCCTGCTTGCTGTCGCTCTTTTCCCCATTATCATAAGTAATTGTCGCATTCATGGCATATCTGCCCGGTGTTGCATTTCCAAAATCCAAAAGCAATGACTTAGAGTAAATGGATTTTTCAGAATCCCCTTCAGGCAGCGTTATGCTTCTTTGCATCGCAACAGTCCCAAGCACGTCATTCTTTATTTCAAGAGATACCTCTTCGTCCTCTCTTCCAAGATTTGCAAGCTGAACATTTGCTTCAACAGTTCTTTCACAGCTCACAACAGGCTGCAAAAAGCTGAATTCCAGAATTTTGACACTATGCCTCTCTTTTTTGACATTCAGAACAAGTTCTGCATCGTCCTTATAATTGATTCTGTCACTGCCATCTCCTTCCAATTCAATCAGGACTTTGTAATCACTCTCATCAACCAGTACTGGAATATTAAAATCAAGCTTCACTTTTTTGCTCCTTCCTTCTCCAATAGAAAAGGTTTCAGATTCTATTTCCAAATCTTCACCATAATCTATGCCTTCAACAGTGATTTTCAAAACAGCATCTTCTATCTTAATGTTCTGGGAGCTTGAAAAAAGATTGGAAGCTTCAACATCAAATTCAACAGAGCTTCCAGGTTTTGCTTTCTCTCTTATTATTGCACCATTCTCAAGATTTCTCTCTTTTTCTCCATCTATTACAGCATCAATCCCTGTTATGGAAAGCCCGCATATGCTCTGAAATTCTGAAAGTGGCGGCTGATTGTTGGGAGCCCAATTATTATCATATGAGGTTAGTACCCATCCAAGAATGTCTCCATCAACTGCGCAGTAATGGAAGCCGCATCCTCCAGGAACATCATATCCAACTGAAGAGTACTTCCATTGCTGGGAATTTTTATCATAAATGAAAAATGCCCATGACTCATTCCCCCAAACGCAATTTGTTCCTGAAACTTCGTTTCCGTAGCCCTCAATTTTACAGAGGGCGTGCCCATAAAGGCTTGGACTGCTCCATGTCAAGTCAAGATGTGATTTTCCAAGAATATCGTAAGCACTAGTTTGCTTGGGAACATTTACGCATTCCTGCTTTAATATTCCGTCTGGAAGTTCAACAACCAGAGCAATGTTTTCTGCAGCAACAATACTTGTAACAATTATTCCAAAAAATAGCATCAAAACTAAGATATTTTTTATTCGGCACACGCAACTCCACCCCCTCTCTTGGATATTATATCCAATAGAAAAATATTAATAGTATTTATATTTTTTGGTATGTCATGGTTGGCAACATCTCTAATTACACCAAAGCAGATGTTCTAAGATGCTTATTCCTAATATCAGGCAGTGCAAGCAGATGGGAACTTAAAAAAAGGGCAGATTTGGGCGAAGGAACTGTCAGGACCATATTAAACATACTTAAGGATAAAAAACTGATAGGTTCCTCAAAAAAAGGGCATTTTCTCACAAAAAAAGGGAAGAACCTGATTAAAAGAATAGAAGAAAATGCAACCCTTCCTATTGAGTTAAAAACAAAAAAGATGTTTCCTGAATACAAAAAAATAGCTGTGGTTGCAAAAAAACACAGAAAAATCAAAAGCTTTGTGAGATTAAGGGATATTGCAGTGAAAAACGGCACAGAGGGGGCAATAATTCTGTTGTATAAAAATAGCTTAAAGATTCCTAGCTTTGAATGCGAGGAAAAATTTGATTTTGCAGAAAAGCTTTTTAAATATAAAAATGGAGATTTATTAATAATAACATTTGGGAATAATTTAAGATGGTGCGAAATAGCAGCAATCTCAATACTATCTGAGATAAATGATTTCTTGAAATCTGCTGTAGAATGACCTCTTCTGGATGCTAAAGCAATCCAGTTTCCCTTGCACAATTTCAAAGGTATAAAATAACCCTTTAGAAAAGGGTTAATCGAAAAGGAAAAAAAGAACCCTTTAGAAAAGGGTTAATCGAAAAGGAAAAGAGAAACTTTTAGAAAAAGGTTAACGAAAAAGGAATAAGAGAGTTGAAAAGAAAAAACGACAATAATTCTTAGCTCAAGGAAAACATTAAGTAAAGTTCAAATTCACAAATCATTTTCGCCATCATTTTAA
>CAYQKJ010000158.1:0-2446 GCA_964418195.1 uncultured Methanosarcinales archaeon
TGGCTTTTTTCCTCTAGGTAATTTAATTCCTCTTTCTTTATCGACACTACTCCAAGAAATGTCTGTCCAGAGGTTTGTTAAATGCCTTGTTGGAACGATCTCTCCATCAATATTTTTTAATTCTAAATAAATGTCAAACTGTGTTCTCTTAAAGATATTTTAAAAAGATTATTTAGCATTTGTAATGTTTGCGGAAAAATTTAAATACAAGGAGATATAAGGAAATTTTGAATACAAACTTTATCTTCATATTTGTATAAGAGGTGAACAAAATTGGCTTATGTTCCACAAAAAGGAATTGAGAGGAAAACACTGCCCATAGATGCTGAGCTTGAGGAGATTCTTGGGAGACAAAGAGCAACCATCAAGGTTGTGGGTTGTGGCGGTGCAGGCAACAACACAATAAACAGGATTACAGAGGTTGGCGTGGTCGGGGCAGAAACAATAGCCCTTAACACAGATGCGCAGGACCTTCTCTACACAACTGCTGACAAGAAAATAATGATTGGAAAAGAGCTCACAAAAGGATGGGGTGCTGGTGCTGACCCAAAAATAGGAGAGGAGGCAGCCCGTGAAAATGAGCATGACATAAAGGATGCATTGCAGGGCGCTGATATGGTGTTCGTAACATGCGGCTTAGGCGGTGGCACAGGAACTGGTTCTTCTCCCATAGTTGCAGATGTTGCCAAGAAATTAGGGGCGCTAACTGTAGGCATAGTCACTTTGCCATTCTCAATGGAAGGAAGGAGAAGATTCGACAATGCTGTAACAGGACTTGAGAGGCTGGAAAATGTTGTTGATACATTAATAGTTATTCCAAATGACAAACTTCTGGAACTGGCGCCGGACCTGCCAGTGCAGACTGCTTTCAAGATTGCTGACGAGATACTGACAAATGCTGTAAAGGGAATTGCTGAGCTTGTAACAAAAGCCGGCTTGATAAACCTTGACTTTGCAGATATAAAATCAGTGATGAAGGACGGGGGAGTATCGCTTATAGGAATGGGCGAATCTGACACTGAAAACAGGGCAGTAGAATCTGTCGAGAAAGCGATGCAGAATCCGCTGCTGGATGTGGATGTAAGCAGAGCAAATGGTGCTCTGATAAATGTGTGCGGAGGCCCCGACATGACTCTTGACGAGGCAAAGAGGATTGTGGAAGCAGTGTCTGAAAAGCTGGATGAAGACGCAAAGATAATCTGGGGAGCTCAGATAAGCGAAGACATGGCAAAAACAATAAGGACCATGCTGATAATAACAGGGGTAAAGTCGATGCAAATACTGGGGCCGCAGAAAAAGATAAGCACAGCCAGAAAGAAGGAAATAGAACAGGAATTGGGCATAGATTTCCTTGAGTGAAGTTTTTAAGTTGCTGTATGAACTTATTTTTATTATTAAAGTTTATTATTAAACATTCTTTTCTGATATTTCTCCATTCTGTTGCTATTCGGCAGATGAATTTCAAAACGGCTTTCCTGCCAAAAAGCACAAGGTTTAAAAATCAGCGATTTTTCCCACCACTACAATGATGAAGAGAGTCGTCAGCAAATTAAAGAGAATTTGGAGCAGCTTCAAGACTTTCATAATAGAGTGCAGAAGAGTATTCCAGGTAACAAAAAAGCCGACAAACGAAGAATTAAAAACCATAGTGAAGATATCTGGACTAGGAATGATTGCAATAGGCGCAATCGGCTTCTTGATACAACTGACAACACAACTGTTTAAATAAGATACCAAAATAAGAATCGTAAATAAAAATAATAAAAAAATATTAAAAACAAAATTCTATCATTCACTAAAAAGAAAAAAGGGTTTCAAATGGCAGAAGAAGAGAATAAATCAGGAAAAGATTCAAAGATATTTGCACTTAGGATTACAGCAAACAGGGAAGACCAGGTCATGGATTTTGTTACAAGCAACGCCCAGAGGAAAAAGCTCAATGTATTTGCAGTCGTAAGACCTCACGGAATGCGCGGCTACATCTTCATGGAGGCAGAGAATTACCAGGAAGCAGAGGAAGCTGCAAAAAACATTCCCTATGCCAGAGGAGTGCTGGCAACCCAAGTTCCTTATAACGAGATTGAGCACATGCTCGAGCCGAGAAGGAAGACAGAGATAAGCATAAGGAAGCATGATATTGTGGAGATAATAGCAGGACCTTTCAAGAGAGAGCAGGCAAAAGTGATAAGGATAGACAAGACAAAAGAAGAGGTTGTTGTAGAGCTTTTAGAAGCTGCAGTGCCTGTGCCAATAACAATAAAGCTGGACTCTGTCAAGACAATAAGAAGGGAATCTGATGAAGGGACTGCCGAATCTGCTGAGAGCGCAGGAGAATTAGAAGAGCTGTAAAGCAAAAGATGAGAGATAAAAAAGAAATATAAAAATAATAAAACAAAAAATTATAAAAAATAATGAACAATAATAAAATATTAAAGAAATATAAAAA
>CAYQKJ010000159.1:0-2438 GCA_964418195.1 uncultured Methanosarcinales archaeon
AGACAGGTATTATAAAATGTTTAATAAAACAAAGTTTAATTGTTTTTAAAAATAAATTTAATTCTCTTCGACATCAAACAGCATTCAGCTGATTCCCTGAAGTAAATGCAGTTATGTTCTGCACTGTTGTTTCAAGTATTCTCTCCAGGGCTTCCCTGCTGTAGAATGCAATGTGCGGAGTGAACACAACATTGTCCTTTCCTAATAAGATGTAATCTTTCACAAGATTGCCCAATGCTTCAAGTTTTGCCTTATCATACAGCAGCTGCTTCTCCTCTTTTATCAGCTCCTCTCCTTCAAGCACATCTATGCCTGTTCCTGAAATTATTTTCTTGTCAAGCGCCTCAATAAGCGCTTCTGTATCAACAACAGCTCCTCTTGAGGTGTTTATGAGTATGGCGCCTTTTTTGATAAGTTTTATGCTCTCTGTGTTGATTAGATGGTGCGTGTTCTTGTTGTAAGGCACATGAAGCGTTATTATATCTGAATTTTTGAACAGATATTCCAAGGGCACATATTCAAAGCCAAGCACCTCTGCCAAGAATTTGTCCTTGTTGACGTCGTAGGCAAGAACCTTCATTCCAAATCCCTTTGCAATTCTTATAACATGCAGTCCGATATGCCCTGCTCCCACAACACCCAATGTTTTTCCCTTGATGTCAAAGCCCTCTAATCCGTCCATGGAAAAATCATGGCGCAGGGTCTTCATGTAAGCCTTGTGAACATTTCTTGAAAGTGATAGAATCAGTGCAAAGGTGTGCTCTGCCACTGTGTTCTCGCCGTAAAATGGGACATTGCAGACAGTTATCTTTCTGTTCCTGCACTCCTCAGGGTCTATGTGGTCGAAGCCGGTGGACCTTGTTGTTATCAGCTTCAGCTTTGGAAGCTTCTGAAGCACCTGCTTGTCAATCTTTGAGTATATGAAAACAGAGATTGCATCAGAATTCCTGACTTTCTTAACATTATCAATGCTTAAAGGCTGTTCATAGAACTCAAGCTTGTGATTGCGCAGTTTCTTTTTCAGATAATCCTTTTCCCAGGGCTTTACCTCAAAGAAAGCTATTCTCATAGTCTATCCCTCTTTTTTTTATTTTTTTTATGTAAGTCTTATTATTAAAATGACTCTGGTTGTCAAAACAATGTTAATTTATTCCTTCATGTGGAGTTTTTATATAAACCTTTTTATCCTTAAATTACTTTTTCCAAATGCAGTGGATATTCAATTAATTCTCAGTATTCCTCGCATTTCAGCTGGTAGAATGCTCTTTCATGTCCGCATGAGGGGCATGATTCTGGAGGCTCTTTTCCGAAATGCACATAGCCGCATTCCCTGCAAACCCAGAAAACCGGCTTGTCCCTCTTGAAAACAGTTCCCTTCTCAACATGCTCTAAAAGTTTCTTGTACCTTTCCTCGTGATGTTTCTCTGCAACCGCTATTGACCTTATCCTGTGGGCAATCTCTGGAAAGCCCTCTTCTTCTGCAATCTTTGCAAATTCTGGATATAGCTTTGTGTGCTCTTCATTCTCGCCAGCAATTGCTGCCTTGAGGTTTTCAAGGGTAGTGCCTCTTATTGTCGGCACCATTGTCTCAATTTTCAGCATGTCAAGATTTTCCTTGCTGTCCTTTTTCAGGCTGATAAGCATTTTTAGGAACCAGCTTGCGTGTTCCCTTTCATTGTCTGCTGTTAGTGTAAATATCTCAGAAATCTGCTCAAAGCCCTCTTTCCTTGCAGTGCTCGCGTAGAAAGTGTATCTGTTCCTTGCCTGGCTCTCTCCAACAAATGCCTTTGCCAAATTCTCAACTGTCTTTTTGATTTTCTTCACCCCCTTTTGTAAAGAACTTATTGATTAATTCTATCTAAAATTAATTATTCTAATTACGCTCCGAATTCTAATTGCTATCTGATTTGCAATTAATTGGAATTAATTTTATCAAAAATCGCCAGAATACAAAAAAATCGAAGATTTTTTGTACATAAAATGCTTTGCATTTTATTGTACTTTGGGCTTTAGCCCAAAGATATTTATTGTAGGTTTTTGCGTTGATTTAAATATTTTGTCTTGTATTGCAGTGTTGTGTCACACATCCGATTTTTTTATGCGCAATTTATGCTCAATAAGAACATAAAGATACCTCATCAAATATGTCAATATAAAATAAAAAAGAAAAAGTTTTAAAAAAGGCACCAATCCTCTAATGAATACAGCTTAGAATTGTCATTTTACGGGCTCATAGCGCAGCCTGGTAGCGCAAACGGCTCTTAACCGTTAGGTCGGGGGTTCGAATCCCCCTGGGCCCACTTCTGTTTACATTTCTTTACATTCGCTTTTAGTTCGTGGGATTTCACGCAGTGAACATCCCACTTAAATGCTTTCCCTTAATTGGTTACGCTCAATTAATACGCAAGAACAAGTGGGGCATTCCTGCGGAAGCCCCA
>CAYQKJ010000160.1:0-2432 GCA_964418195.1 uncultured Methanosarcinales archaeon
GTATTATAGAATATATGTATCTGACTCAAACAATAACAGGGTGCAGACATTCAATTATGATGGAACATCCTTGACATACTGGCGGCTGACCTCAGGAGAAACAGATTATCCGTTTAGTTTCCCTGCAGGAATCAGGATAGATGACAAGATTTATGTGGCTGACTTAAAGAATAACAGGATTGTAATTTTAAGCAAAGAAGATAATAGTTTCCTGAATTATCTGAAGGCTTTTGGCGGATATACTGATGAGGGGGAAAATGGAAAATTCAGAGAACCCTCTGACATCTCAGCAGATTCTACATATTTGTATGTTGTGGATTCCCAGAATGACAGGATTCAGATTTTTGACAAGAAGAATTATGCTTTTTATAAAAAGATAGGGTTTGGAAGCGAAGATTCACTCTATGGAATAGCAGTTGACAATGATTATATTTATGTCAGCGACATGCTCAAAGACAAGGTTTACAGGATGAAGAAAGACGGCTCATTGGCTGATAAAAAGGAATTGGCAGTTTCAAAAGCGCCTGTGGGGCTTAAGTTATCTGGAGATTATTTGTATGTGGTGTCCTCAGGAGAAAACAAAATCCTTATCTATGATAAAGGCGTTTTTGATAATACAGAAAAGGAACCTGTAAAAACAAAAGAGCCTGAAATCTGCTAGAAAAGTTCATTGAGCCTGGTTAATTATATTTGCTGAAATCAAAGGGTTGATGAAAAATGAAGAATGACGAAAGGAATGGCGAGAGGAACAAAAAAAGAATTTTTGCATGCAATAGAGCTGCTTTAATTGCTGTTTTTGTTCTCTCATTAATTGTCTTTGCTGGAGGATGCACTGTAAAAAGCCTGAAGAGAAGGAATGCGCATCTAAATATTGCTACTGCCAGATATGTGAAGAGGGAAAGTGGGAGCCTGTTGATAAGACGGCAAATAACATTGTAACACAGATGGATTGTGCAGAATACTGTAAAAATCTGAATAAGAATGATGAGGGCTATGCATTTATATGCAGCGATGCTGTTGCGCGTGTTAATCCAAAATGCAACTGCAATTTCAATGAGAAATGTTGCAGAATATCGCCATTTAATGCAAATGTCATCAAATACGAATGCGAAGACATTTCGATTGCGGTTTGCCCTTATGGCTGGCAGCCTGATGTTCTTTGCAAGAAATAATCTTGAGTAATAAAGATAATAAAATAACAGCAGATAAAAAAGATTGAATGGGGATTGAAGAGGGACGGAATAACAGGATACGGATTGAATAATAAAAGTCTTAAGGCAAAGAACCGGAACAATAAAAAAGCCATAGTAATAAAATTAAAAACATAAAACTCATTTGCGCCAATTCACTTTTACATCATCAGTTCTCTCGTAAGGCCTGATTTCAATTTCTGCTGCTTCTTTGCTACTTTTTATTGGAGCATAGAGTTTTGGATTTGCTTTATGCATTTTAAGCGCGAGCCATGCTATCATCGCTCCATCGTCCACAAGCAGCTGGTTTTCTGGAATGAAAAGTTTTATGTAAGCTTCTTTTGCCATGATTTTTGCCATTTCCTTAAACCGGGCATTGCAGGCAACCCCTCCGCCAAGAAGCAATTCCTTTTTGTTGCAGTGAAAGACTGCCCTCTCAGCCACTTCCAGCAACATTGCAAAAACAGTTTCCTGGGCAGAATAGCACAAGTCCTCAACAGTGTAATCAATCTTTTTTTCAGCATTTTTTTCATGAATCTTTTTTATCTTGTCTTTCAGGTTTGTGAATATTCCGCTGAATGAGACGTCCATGCCCTTGACAGCATAGGGCAATTTTACAAACTTTCTGCCTTTCAAGGCAAGCTCATAAATTTTTGGTCCTCCTGGAAAGCCCAAGCCAAGTTCTCTAGCAAAAGAATCCAAAAAATTTCCTACACCAATATCAAGGGTCTCTCCAAAAATCCTGTACTTGCCTGCCTCATAGGCGATTACCTGAGTATTGGCGCCAGAAACATAGAGCAGCACAGGGTCCTTCACTTTGCTTACCATTGAGCCGATTTCCAAATGTGCGATGCAGTGATTTATGCCTATAATCGGCTTTTTGTGCTTTAGAGAGAGTTCTGCAGCAAATCCTGCCCCAACTCTCAGGCAGGGACCCAAGCCAGGACCTTGCGAGAATCCAATGATGTCAATATTTTCAATAGAAATTCCTGCACTCTTCAGGGCATTATTGAGAACCTCTTCCTTAACTTTCTTATGATGCTCAGCTGCTGCGACAGGTATTATACCGCCCTTTTCAGTCGTATAGCTGTCTTTTGCATTGGCAAGCATTTTTTTGCTCTCAACAATCCCAATGCCAAAAGTGTGGGCTGTGCTCTCAATTCCCAGGCATATCATAGAGAAAAGTGTTGCGTATCTGTACTTAAATAGTTTTTTATTTAGAATCATAGGTAAGAATTTGAT
>CAYQKJ010000161.1:0-2424 GCA_964418195.1 uncultured Methanosarcinales archaeon
TGTATAACCTATTTATGAGTATACCAGAAGATAAATTTGTTACCCTCTCTTTTATCAAGGCGGCAGAAGAATTTTCTTTCAAATTGTATTACTTGTCCAACCTTTATGTTTTTTAAGCTAGGCTCACCCAATCCTTTTATTATTTCAGCAGTATCCATTATAACCTCAACGTTTACCAAATCATCACTTACAGGAAGCCAGTGTATAAGTTTTGCATTTAACTTTTCGTCCATCTCTTCAGAAACAAACTTATTGTCCTTAAGATTAAACAGGCGCATAAACCTGTAATTCTTTCCTTTTTCAAGCACATCCTCGACATAAAATTCGTCTTTTGTTTTCAGCTTTCTTTTACCCCTTTCTTTAAAGTCAGGATGCAGATCAATCTCAACATCTGTCTCAGGAGCATTTTTTATCTTTATTTTTTTAGGGTTCTGTATAAAGAAATACCTGTTTGCCTGTTTGTCTAAAAACCTTCTATTTATTGTAGCAATCATCTTAAAATCAATATTTGTAGGAGAAGGGCTTAAGCCAACCTCTTTTATCAGCTCATAATAGGTATCTTTTACAATGCCCCTTCTTTTTAATGCTCTTAATGTGACTAATCTTGGGTCATCCCAGCCCATATAATCTCCTGATTCAATCAAGGCTCTTATATCTCTGCCCTGTGTTATCGCTCCAATAACATTAAATCTTCCATACTCAACAATTGTCTGTTTTTTCAATCCAAGTATCTCTTTGATATAATTTTGTAACTCCCCTCTTAGCATAAACTCGTTGCTTCTGAGGATATGAGTAACTCCTAGCGTTGCATCTTCAATAGGATTATAAAAATCATACATCGGCCATACTTTGTATTTTGTTCCTTTGCTATAATGCTTTGCTGATACTATCCTAAAAATGACAGAATCTCTCATAACATGATTTTGAGAGGCCATATCTCCTTTTATCCTTAAGGCGCATTCCCCTTCTTTATATTCGCCTTCAAGCATCTCGTTCCAAAACTCAAGATTTGTCTGGACATCTGCTTTTCTATGCTCGCATTCTGTACCTTTATGCCTTAGGTCTCTCATCTTTTCCTGCTCGCAAAAGCATACATATGCTTTGCCAAGCTTGATCAGCTTTTCAGCAGACTTATACATAAGCTCCATGTCGTCAGAAACATAGACTGTCTTGTCTGGTTTAATACCCAGATATTCAATAACATCCTTGTTCATAGCATCAACATATTCTTGGGTTACTTTCTCAGGATTAGTATCCTCAAATCTTAGGACGCATTTGCCTTTGTACTTTTTTGCATACATATAGTTCAGTAAAAATGACAGCGCATGTCCTATATGGTTGTATTTGCTTGGCTCAGGAGCCATCCTAGTAACAAACTTGCCTTCAACTGCATCAGGCAGTTCTTTAAGATCATGCTTTTCTTCTTTTACCTTTTCAACCAAAAGTTCAGGGGCATTTTTTTCCAGTTCAGCCCTTTGCTTCTCTAAAGGAATCTTATTAATCTCCTTTATTATATCATTAACTAGCTTAGAAATATTTTTCATATCTGCTTTTGCTTCAGGATGGCTTCCTAGAATATGGCCGATAACAGCCCCTGGATTAGCTTTTCCGTTGAATTTGACTGCATTCTGCAAAGCCAAGTTTCTTATCAATGATTTGTCCATCTAAGCCAGCGCCTCTTCAACCTTTGTAATAAATTCATCCGAATCATCTAAAGCGGTTTTTGCATTCTCTTTTGTAATTGAAGGAGTCGCATCATATTGAGCACTTTCTCTTTTCGTCTTGGTCTGTATAAGCTTTGTTAT
Organism: uncultured Methanosarcinales archaeon; assembly: GCA_964418195.1. Lineage (GTDB taxonomy): Archaea > Nanobdellota > Nanobdellia > Woesearchaeales > 0-14-0-80-44-23 > CAYQKJ01. Next base: position 1,806 of record CAYQKJ010000161.1, read on the forward strand.
AAGCTGTTCGCTAAGAGCATATGCCTTTTCAAGCTTATGAATATCGCCTGTTTCTAGGCTTTTGCTCTCGTGAATATAATGGTGCTCAAGAACAGTTATTGTCGCTGCATGACTTTTTGATTTAAATCCAAGCTTTGCCAATGCAGCCAAAGCCGATGTGTACATTGCGTAATAGGAGACAATGATCACCCAGTCATACATCTCGAAGTCTGAAGCAAGGGATAATAGTTTTCTTGCATCCTCTTGCTCAGAAATCTTAAATAACAGACTGGCAACGCTAAAATTTTTCCTTGATTTTTTTAAAAAAGCTTTTTCAAGCTTTTTATGCTCGTCATGCTGAAAAAGCTGCTCTTTTTTGAGGTATCTGCTGATTTTTTTCTTTAGAATCTTGCTTCTATCTTTCATTCCAAAATCCTCCAAAATAACTCATGGCCATATAATGATACCCCATATTCCCTGATTTCTTTTCCGACATTTAATTCTTTCGATTTTAGCATTTTTTTGAATTCCCCTATATTGGTAATCAGCGGGCTTACCTTTAGATTATATGAATACTGGTAATTTGCGCTCTCTCTTTCTATTGCATCCCTTAAAACTTTATCTTTTATATCAGTTACTA
>CAYQKJ010000162.1:0-2418 GCA_964418195.1 uncultured Methanosarcinales archaeon
GGCAATATCGTTCGTAATAACATCGTTCGTGATAACATCCATCATGACAACGTTGTACTGGATAACGTTGTAACAGATAAAGAGAGGAATCTTGCTAATAAAGTCATAAATCCAGCAGATGATAAGAGGTAAATAAAGATGGAACAATACCAGATTGAAAGATTGCTTTCAGAAGCAAAGGAAGGAGAACACTTGATAAGAAAGCTTGAACCAGATTTCAGATTAGAAGAGCTTGTATCACATAATTTTGAAGCATTTGGGGATGCTGGAAAGCACATCGGATTTTCTGGAAAAGTAAGATTAACACATTATGATTTAGAACAGTTGCAGGACAATTTTGGAAGGGCTTCTGGAACTATAGAAGAGTTCAGGAATGCTCTTGATTTTTATGAGGACATGTGCAAGATAGCTGACAGAAGACTTTCTCTGGAAAGAGGAGACGCAGAGGATTACAAAATTTTTGAGGAGTCTGTAAAGGATTTCAGGCTGAGATACGGCAGAATAGTGAACTGGATTACAGGAGTGGATGTTGACAAAGTTTATGGAAGGATATTGGATATGAGGGATGCTGTAGACTATTACAAAAGAAACGGCATAGATGAACAGAAGAGGGAAGCGGTTTCTATTATAAGATTCCTTGATAATGTTCTTGAAGAAAACAAATATACTAAGAATTGGCTGAACACCATTTACACAGGGCCTGTCAGCATAGAAGCAATTGCAAGGGATTCCTTTATGGGAGAAACGCCAAAGGCGAACATTGTTTTTGAGAGAAAACAGCAAACTGAAAGGGAAAAAGAAAGAACAACACAGACAACAGTATCTCACAAAGAAGAGGAAATGGCATCTACCAAAATATTTGATAGATACCTTGCAGAGAAATTTAAAAAAACTCCAGAGAGCAAAGGGAAGAAAGAAGAGTTAATATCTGTTAAAATATTTAACAGGTATCTTAAAGGGCTTGAGAGAAAATCAAGAGGATTTTTTTAGACAAAAATGCATTTTAGTGAGATATAGAAAAATAAGAAATTCAAAAGATTTTCATGTTCTAGCTTCGCCATTATGTGCATAATATAAGCACTCTATGGCTTACTTATTTCATTTATTATTTGATTAAGGAGGCTTCCTTCTCGCATATTTAAATCGCGTGAACTATTTATCACAGGTAAAATCTCTCTGCTGGCGAAAACTTGCACCTCATTGTTGAATTTCAATGCCTGCTGTATGTCAAGTTCTGCTTGCGGATAATTAGCGTTGTGAAGAGAAGTTACTGAGTCCCTTATTGCTGTTATTAATCTAGTCTGAAGTAAGTTAAGGTCTCTCTCAGCTTTTACAATGTCATCACGGGCAAATTTCATTTTTTCCTCATTTATCGCTCTCAATCTATTTGTGTATGATTTTATGCTTCTAATCTTACCAATGCTAAGCGGGGTGCTGCCGCTATACTTACGAATCATTGCATTAATGTCAGCAATGGCTCTTTGTTCTGCATTCATTGTCCTAAAATCACTCTGTACCGAGTATTTGTATTTCTGAAGTTCTTCCCATAATTGTCCTAAATTTGCTCTTTCAGCTTCAAGTTTTGATTCAAGGAATCCGAGCTCACTTGATAAAGCATTTCTATATGCAACAACTGATTCAGGTCTGTCACTTCCAATTCTAATAAGATTCCTTAACTGCCCCTGTATTTTGTTCAGGCTATTTTGAATACTTTTACTATTAATGCTCATGCTTCGTATCTCTTCTTGTGTGTTTTTAAGGTCTTGTATTTCCTGACCTTCAAGCGCCATCTCAGCAGTAAAATCCTCTTTAGCTCTTATTTCTCCCTTTTGTGTCTCATAAACCTCTTTTCTGGCTGTGCTCAAATCCCTGTTTGCCCTGTTTATGTTTACAAGCCCTGTTTGGTGCGAGGCTATGCCTTCGTACAAAAAGGCGATGAATACAAAGATGAAGATTATGGTTAAGGTTGTTATTCCAAGCCCAACTATCCAGCTAAAGACACCCTGGCTCCATACTGTTATCAATGCCATTCCAACTGACAATATTGCAGCGAATCTGGCATTTTCCGGCTCTTTGAACAATACTCTTCTTGAAACATACTGGACAACAGCCATCACTATCAAAAAAACAGCTATCAATGGAAATGCGGCAGTCAGATCTCTGACAAATAAGTTAGTATTTCCTCTAAATAGACCAGCTATGCCGTCTACCAAAAGCTTGAGATAATCGCCTGCTGCGCTTTGTGTGGTAGCAGCGCTTGCAAATGGCATTGACAATATTCCTAACAGAAGCGATGATGTTAATAGAAAAAGATTCTTCTTCATGAGAGCACCTCTTTGTTTTGCAAATTTATCTTGCATATAAATTTTATAGTTTTTTAATTTTTTAATTTCTTAACGTGATTTCCCTATTTTAATT
>CAYQKJ010000163.1:0-2389 GCA_964418195.1 uncultured Methanosarcinales archaeon
AAAATACTCTTAACATTCTTCTCCTAAAATGTCAATATTGACGCTTGACGGCTCTTACGGAGAAGGTGGAGGGCAGATTCTGAGGACTGCGCTTGCACTTTCAATGCTCACAAAAAAGCCGTTCAAAGTTGCTGATATACGCTCTGGCAGGAAGAACCCTGGGCTTAAGCAGCAGCACTTCCATGCAATAAAGGCTCTTGAGCAGCTTTCTAATGCCAAAAGTGAAAATGCCTATGTGGGCTCTGACTGGATTTCTTTCTTTCCTTCTGAAATAACACAGCATGACATTTCAATTGATGTTGGAACAGCAGGCTCCATCACTCTTTTGCTTCAGGCATTATTGCTTCCTGCAATGTTTGCAAAGAACAGAATTAAGATTTCCATAAGAGGGGGCACTGATGTTGCATGGTCAACGCCTGTTGACTATTTTTCAAATGTTCTGTTGCCTCATTTGAGGAGATATGCTGATATTGATTTCAAAATATTGAGAAGAGGCTATTATCCAAAAGGAGGCGGGCTGGTGGAAATAGCAATCAGTCCAAAAATCAGTTGTTCTGATTTTAAAGACTTTGATGAATTCTTGAACAAAGCAAGAACAACTGGCAGAATTGAACTTTCTGAAAAGGGCAAATTAATTGCTGTGAAGGGAGTTTCTCATGCTTCATCTGAACTTCAGAAGGCAAGTGTTTGCGAGAGGCAGGCAGAGAGTGCAGTCATGGCATTAAAAAAACTCGGCTGTCCAACTGATATAAAGTCTGAATATTGCAGTGCTGAAAGCATTGGTTCTGGAATATGCGTTTTCGCCCTTTTTTCAAATAACGATGAATCTGAAGAATTTGATGCAGGGCATCCAATAATCTTGGGCGCTGACTCTCTCGGCGAGAGGGGGAAGCCTGCTGAGAAAGTCGGCTTTGAAGCAGCAAATGCCCTGATTGCAGAAATAAATTCAGGAGCATGCGCTGACTGTCATTCAGCAGACCAGCTTATTCCATTTCTTGCGCTTTTTGGAGGAAGCATTAAGACGAGCAAAATAACAGAACACCTGAAGACAAATATTTATGTTGTTGAGCAGTTTCTTGGAAAAACCTTTATGATTCAAGAGCCAAATAGGATAATCAAAACCTTATTTTAGAATATAAGAAATTATTTAAAGAGTTATCCACTATTCTTCTTCAGGAGTGTTTTATTTAATATTTTGGGGGTGTTTTTATGAATGATGAAGAAAAAATAGAAGGAGAAAAACTACAAGGAAGAAGCTTTCTTGAACATCTTTGTTATAAATATTTCAAGGAAGATGCTGAGAAGATGTACAATGCATTAAGCTGGTTTGTTCCAGACAAGCTTCCGGTGAATCCTAAAAATCCAGATAAACCTTTAGACTATGACTACATTCTGCATGATTATATGCATGATTATTTTAAGACTGATATGCCGCAGGTCCTAAATTATGAGCGTGCTGCGCTTGTAGCGCTTTTGAATGGAGATTATGAAAAAGTCGATGAGTTTTTTTCAGAACTAAAGAAGTCAAATGTGTCTGAAAATAAGCTGCTTAAGATATATTCTCCGATTTTTGATAACAAAGAAAAGATTCATGAGCTTTTGGTTGAGAATTATAAAAAGCGTGCAATTATGGAACCAAAATTTTATGCAAAAACTTATGCAAAGATGCAAGATGATGAAAAGCATCTTCAGGAAGCACAGATGAAACAACAGCGAAAACCTGAAAGATCTACTGAAACATCTCCTGCAAGAAAGGGTTCAAAGGCTGCTGTAGTAGCATTGCTGGTGGTTGCTCTTGGTGCATCTGGAGTGAGCATTTGGAAGACAATGGAATCTGGCAAGCTCAAAAAGCAGAATACGGCTTTGGAAGAGCAGGTGGCTGAGCAGAATGACACAATTTCTGATTATCAAACTCAGATAACTACGCTGAATGAGCAGCTTTCAACCAAGCCAACTACGATTACCCAGACGTTGCCTGTTGTTTATATGAGAGAAGTGCTTACTGGTAATGAGACTATTACTGATGAGGTTGCTAGTTATCTTAGCAGCATAAAGGGTTTGAATTATGGCAGTTTGGGTTTTGCTGGCAGGATAAATCTTATAGCTGATTACTGCAAGACGATTTATGATGTGATGGGCATACCCCGGGAAGAAGCCTCAAAAATCACAAGGCAGCTTCCTACAAACTATCAGTTTTATATGCCTAGTGCAAAGGTTGAGACAGAAAACGGGAAGTGGCGCCTGAAGGGCACTTATGTTAGAAAGGCTGACAACAAGCTGATAAATTTTGAGTTCAAGCAGGAGAATTATATGAATCCTTAGTTATTTTTCTTTGTTTTTTTATCAAAAATCGCCAGAATACAAAAAAATCTTTGATTTTTTGTACATA
>CAYQKJ010000164.1:0-2350 GCA_964418195.1 uncultured Methanosarcinales archaeon
AGTGAGAACTATGACAGGCAAAAACAAGTGCGAAATCTGCGGAGGAAAGCTTGTTAAGATAAGGGACGAGATTATTTCAGATACAAGATATATTATTCTAAAATGCGAGAAGTGCCATCATGAGGTTGCCAGAAGCATTGAATAGTTCTTATGCAATCTGTCCATAGCCCGATACCTTTAGATAAACCATTTTTTTAACAGATTCTATGAAAATACTGGTTTTTACAGAAGGGACTATAATCATGCACAAAAGTGCAATAGCTCATAGTAGAGAAGAGATAGTCAAACAGGTTGAGAGAAATGAAAAATCAGTGCATGATTTCTCAGCTTATATTCCTATAGGTAATACTGTCAAAAAGCTGGAAAAATGGAAGGCACAGGGCGCAGAAATTCTTTATCTCACTTCAATAACTGAACAAGCAGAAGTTGGAGAAATCAGAAAGGTCCTTAAAAGACACCGATTTCCAAAAGGAATATTGCTATCCCGCAAAAAAGGGGAAAAATACAAAGACGTGGTTGAAAAGATTATGCCTGATGTTCTGGTTGAAGACGATTGCGAAAGCATAGGCGGAGAAGATGAGATGTGCATAACCCATGTAAAAGCCGGAATCAAGAGCAGGATAAAATCAATTGCGGTAAAAGAATTTGGAGGCATTGACCAGCTTCCAGACAGGATTTCTGAGCTTCTGAAATATTAGAGAAACATCGAGAATTATTCTTGACTTATAGATTCTTGACTTATGAATGCCATTTATTATTCATTATTCTAAAACTTTTTAAATAAGCCAAAGTTCACTCTTTCTGCAATGAACTTTTACATTGAAAGCTATGGATGCTCTGCAAACACTGCCAGCTCTGAAATAATGGAAGGGCTGCTGGAAAGGGTAGGAATGATAAGAGTGAGCAGCGCTGAAAACGCAGACATTATAATAATAAACACCTGCATCGTGAAAATGCCGACAGAGCATCACATGATTAAGCGCATAACAGAGTTTTACAACCTCTATCCTCAGAAATTGATTGTCGCAGGATGCATGCCCGAAGCAGAGCCAGAACTTGTGAAGAGAATTGCGCCAAAAGCTTCTATGCTCGGCACACATCATATAAAAGAAATAGTTAATGGTGCGAAAAAAATTCTTATCGGGCAAAGGTTTGAATTGCTTGGATATGCCAATGAGATAAAACTCTCGCTTCCAAGAGTAAGGAAGAATCCTGCTATAGCCATTGTGCCAATATCAGAAGGTTGCCTTGGAAACTGCTCCTATTGCATTGTAAAATTTGCCAAAGGAAAACTCTTCTCATATCCAATTGAGGAAGTGCTGAAGGAGATAGAGCACAGCGTAAAAGCCGGATGCAAGGAAATTTGGATTACTTCCCAGGACAATTCTGCCTATGGGCTTGACAGGCAGAAAAAGAGCCAGCTGCCAGAACTCCTGTACAAGATAGGAAAGCTTCCTGGAAGGTTCTGGGCAAGAGTGGGCATGATGGACCCTGACGGAATACTTCCAGTCATTGATGACCTTGTTGAAAGTTTCAGATCAGAGAAGATATTCAAGTTCATCCATATTCCAGTGCAGTCAGGAAACAATGAAATCCTGAAAAAGATGAGGCGCAGGTATACTGTTGAGAATTTCAAGGAGATAGTGAAAATATTCAGGAAGAGCATTCCCAAAATCAGCTTAAGCACTGACATAATATGCGGCTTTCCTTCAGAGACAAGAGAACAATTCATGGATTCTGTAAACTTAATTAAAGAAATCAAGCCAGATGTTCTGAATATCTCAAGATTCTGGGCAATGCCAGGAACAGAAGCATTGCAGATGAAAGAGCAGATACAGGGAAATGAAACAAAAGAGCGCTCAAAACTGCTGACAGAAGAATTCAAGAAGATAGCGCTTGAAAAGAACATAGCAGAACTGAGAACAGAGCAGCTTGTGTTCATAGATGAGGAAAAAAAGGTTGGTGGAAAGATTGAATACATCGGAAGGACAGAATTCTACAGACCTGTGGCAGTGAGTTCTGATAATCGAGATGGGCGTATTTTCAAGAAATTCGTTAGAGTAAGGATAAAAGACGTCACTCCGCACAGTTTGATAGGCGAAATAGTAAAAGATTACTAAAAATTCAATAAGTTTGATAAAAATTATTCTTGGCTAGATATATATCGCGTTGAACGTGAATATTGAACGTGAATATTAAGAAAATCATGATGTAAAAAATTTGAATGCACGGATTAAATGACCTCCTCTGGATGCTAAAGCAATCCAGTTTCCTTTGCACAATTTTAAAAGTGTAAAATAACCTTTTAGGAAAAGGTTAACGAAAAAGGAAAAGAGAACCTTTTAGGAAA
>CAYQKJ010000165.1:0-2337 GCA_964418195.1 uncultured Methanosarcinales archaeon
GGATAACTGTTTCAGAAATGCTTATTATAAATTAAACTTTTTATATTCATTCTTGCATGGGTTACCATCGCTTACATAGAAAGCATTATCTCCTAAATTTATTATGGTTGAAGCAAGAGTGCCTGCTCTTTCTGTTGGATGGTAGCAGATAGAGTCAGGATGACCTTCATGGTCTTGTAATATTCTCTTAATATCTTCTAGTTGTGGTTCTTTGAGTTGTTTGAGCAATTCTTCTGCTCTCTCAAAGTTATTTTTTGACTTAGAACATGTTTTATTACTCTCTTCTTTCTTCATTTTGGGTGAAAGATAATGATTTGCATGCGCCAGAAATTTTTCCCCATCAATAATATCATAATTGCCAGGAGACCATTCTAGACTGACCATTCTTTTTTCAGCAGCAGATACAATAAAACAACTATTGCCGATTGTTCTATTACCAAGACTCATTTTTGATTTGGCTTCTTTAATAGAATTTACTTCCAACAGCGAACGCAGAAGATAAATCTTTGGGATGCCTGAGAAATTTATTTCAGTGTCAAGAGAATTAGCGCTATAAGCAATTTCGCTCTCATTGAGGGACGCACAAGTGCCCGGAATCTGGCCTGCATATCCAACACTAATAAAAGAGGGTTTTCCTTTTGGCTTAGCTCTTATGATATAAAGGCTCATTGGTAAATACCAATCCTCGTTATGTCCAAGAATGAAATTGCCATTAGAAGCTGTTGCTATTGATGTGCAGCCGCCGATTTCCTCTTCAAAACTAAATTTTAGAATATAATCCAACTTTGCGTTAGAGCCCTCTGAAATGCCTTTCACTTCCCCTAATGCTCTGCCCAATTCCCTATGCGTCACGTCTTTCAAATCAATATATTTCATAGATAAACAGAAAAAGGTTCTCATATTTACATATTTCATTTTGTTATCACCATGCAGTTGTTTATTTGTGCGAAGTCGATAAATAAAATATAAAAATTTTGTATTTCATTTCATAAAAAATATTAATGATGAATCAATAATCGTCCAAGCACAAAAGCAAAAATTTAAAAAACGCCTGAGGTTTCTTTTCTTCCAATTTCAAATTATGCCGCTGTAGCTCAGCCTGGTTAGAGCGCTACGCTCATATGTTTGAGCGATGAGGCATGCTGAAAAGCCGATGATATGATTCAAACCAGGAAACGTAGAGGTCACGGGTTCATATCCCGTCAGCGGCACCTTTTTATTTTATGATTGTTACTGAGCATACCTCAACATTTATGCTGAGGTTTTTGATTTATATTTCTGAAAATCAAGTTTGGCTCAGATAAAAGTTTATATAATCCCCGCCAATAAATTCTTTCTGAAAATGATTGATAAGCTATATTTTGCGACAATGAACAAGGGCAAATTAGCAAGTGTTAGCAGAGCCCTTTTTCCTTATGGAATTTCGGTTATACATAGAGAAATAGATATCCCTGAAATGAGAAGCAAAGACATTGAGGAGATTGCAAAGCAAAAGGCGTCATTTGCATACAACATAATAAAGGAACCAGTTATTGCAATAGACGCTGCTTTTTGCATTCCTTCATTGCAGGGATTTCCCTTAACTTATGCAAATTTCGTTCTAGGAACAATAGGGCTTGAAGGAATCTTAAAACTTGCTGATGGCAAGGACAGAAAATGCTATTTTGAAGACGCTATCGCTTATTTGGATAATAAACTTAATGAACCAGTTACTTTCGTAAGAAAGGTTCACGGTATTCTGTCAGAAAAAATTTGTGACTTAAGGAATAATTACAACTGGTCTGAGCTTCACAGAGTATTCATTCCAGACGGTTTTTCAATGACTCTTTCAGAAATGAGTGAGCAGGAATACCAGCATTTCCGCAATTCTCTTGAAAAGCCTTCTCATTATGAGAAGCTTGTTTTCTGGCTGAAAGAGAACAGATGATTCTTTCAGGAATTTTCTGCATATTTCCCATATCCGAGTTTACGTATTCCCTGTGTCGCAGAGAAAAACAAAATATTTAAAAACAAACATCTTGCTTGGTCTCATTGCAGTGTTATTTATTATATTTTTTATATATTGTTTGGCATGCCGCGGTCGCATAATCTGGTATTGCGCCAGCCTTGAGAGCTGGTGCCCGAAAGGGCATCCCGGTTCAAAATAATTGGTTACGCTCGACTGGTTATGCTCAGTCGACACGCAAGAGCAAACGGAAAAACCAACACAAGGAGGAGTAGTTCGTGGGATTTCACGAAGTGAATATCCCACTTAAGTCCATTTACGGGATTAGGCAAATCCCTTGGTTACGCTCGACTGGTTACGCTCAGTCGACACGCAAGAGCAAACGGAAAAAC
>CAYQKJ010000166.1:0-2328 GCA_964418195.1 uncultured Methanosarcinales archaeon
AATTATAATTTTGAAATCATTATATAAGGTAATAACTATAATGAAAATTTATTTTTATTTAATAAATATTTTTAATGAAGATTTTTATCTGATAAAAAAATGTATTTAAAAAAATATTTTATTACTCCTCTCTTTTTATTCAATATCTTTCCATTCATCCAATGCCTTCTCGTATCTTTCAAGAGTGCCTATATCAAACCATTTTCCAGAAAAGGCATAGCCGAAAAGCTTTCCCTGCGAAGCAAGTTTTGGAAACACATCTTTCTCAAGCATTGCAAAACCTTTTGGAATCAGCTCTATGACTGACGGCTCAAGAATGTAAAGCCCTGCGTTTATGAGGTTTGAAGGTGCTTCCTCTTTTTTTGGCTTTTCTATAAAATCTATTATTGAATCGCCTTTCATCATCGCTACCCCATAACTGCTCGGGTCTTCGACTGTGGTCAAAGCAATTGTAACAGTTCCCTTTTTGCTCTTATGGAATCTAAACATGTCAGAGAGGTCGATATTCATCAAATCATCTGCGTTGCACACCAAAAAGCTTCCATCAAGGTAAGGAGCTGCAAGCTTTATGGGCCCTGCTGTCCCAAGAGGTTCATTTTCTTCCATATATGTTATGTTTACTCCAAAATTCCTTCCATTGCCAAAATATTCCTTTATCTTTTCTGACTTGTAGCCGATTGAGATTATTATATTTCTGATATTATAATTTCTCAGCAGGGCTATGACATGCGCAAGCAGGGGCTTGTCATGCAGCGGAATCAGAGGTTTGGGAATTTCTCTGCTTATCGGACCAAAGCGCTTCCCCTTACCGCCTGCGAGAATTATTGCTGTTTTTGGAACTGTGCTGCCAAGCGCCTTTGCTAATAGAAGCTCCACAGCATGGCTTCTGTTCTTCACTCTGCTCTTGTCAATTGTGCTGTCAATCTGCTTGAGAATTTCTGAATCCAAAGTCAGGGTAACTCTTTCTTTCATGCGCCCTTGTTAAGAGGCACTTATATTTAAATTTTTCTTGAAGTATGATAATGTATGATAACAAAAACATTTATATATAATATCATATAAAGTATGATAAAGTCATATTATGTGATTGGGTGAGAAACATGGATGAGAAAGATGAAGTGTATTGGAATGAAGTGAAATATGTGGAATCACTGATGGGGAAGACGTCAAAAGAGATAAACGATTACCTGACTCCTGCAAGAATAAGCAACATATTGGAAATGACAGGAGCGAAGGGAGCGTATTCAAACCTGGATGCAGTCATAAATGCAGATGAAAAGGAAAAAATAGGCATCATCCTGAAAAGTTTGCATACATACCTGAACGGATTTGATGATGATTACTAGAATTTAGTGGAATTTACTGGAATTTAGGTTATAGTAGTAGAATGCAGATGGGATTTTTGTATTGATTTACCTGGGTTTTGCTGTGATTTTTACAATCACCAATAATTATTTAAATAGTTGATTATTAAGTTTAAAAAAAGAGGGAGTGGTAGATGCTGCAAGAGAAACTTCTGATAATAAATCTCAAGTGCTATGAAAATGCCACAGGCAAGAATGCTCTTGAGCTTGCAAAGAGGCTGGAGAAGACAGTTGCTGCTGAGAAGCTCGGGCATGTGAAGACAATAATCGCAGTGCAGCCAACTGACATAAGAATGATTTCTGATTTCACAAGCAAAAAGAAAATGCTTGAAGTTTTCGCCCAGCACATTGACAATTTCTCCTATGGCTCATATACAGGGCATATAACTGCAGAAGCAGTCAAACAGTCAGGTGCATCTGGAACACTGATAAACCATTCAGAGCATAGAATCACAAAAGGAAGGAGACTTGATTTTCAAAGAATAAAAGACACTGTCGAATCAGCAAGAAGAAATGGATTAATTTCTGTGGTTTGCGCAGCAACTGTAAAAGAATCAAGAATAATTGCAAGGCTCAATCCTGACTATATCGCAGTTGAGCCTCCTGAACTTATCGGAGGCAATATTTCTGTCTCAACAGCAAGGCCTGAACTCATAACATGGAGCGTGCAGGAAGTCCATAAGATAGCACAGATTCCAGTATTGTGCGGAGCAGGAATAAAGACAGCAGAAGACATAAAGAAAGCATTGGAGCTTGGAGCAGAGGGTATACTCGTTGCTTCAGGAGTTGTGAGCGCAGAAAACCCAGAGGAAGTTCTGAAAGATTTCATCAGGGCGTTTGAGTGAATTGTTATGAGATTAAAGTAAATGTTAAAATTATTTATTTCTTATTTGCATTTTCATTTTTTCCATTTCTTATTTGTATCTTCTCCATGCTTTTTGTGTAAATAAAAATTATATTACTA
>CAYQKJ010000167.1:0-2318 GCA_964418195.1 uncultured Methanosarcinales archaeon
TCTTTAAATTATTTCCCCATTTTACTTTCATATCAGTTTAATATTAATTTTCATTTTGAATTTTTATTTTGCATTTCTTTATTCTTTTTATTTTTATAAACTTATTTATTCATTTTTATTATATTTTTTATTAATATTATTTTTATTATCTTATTCTTATTGTTCTGTCAGACCACTTTTATATGCTCAATGTCAAAGTATCTTTTGATGATTTCCTCATAATTTTTGAGGTTTTGCGACTCTCTGCCTATAAGCATGCCCCTTGTCTTTGTGTCAGGACCCCTTATGTAAACTATTTTCTCCCTGACGTTTATATCAACTGCCTGCAGGGGCATTATAAGACTTTTAACAAATTCGGTTATCTCGGGATTAAACTCTACTATTTTAATCTTTCGCTTTAGAATATACTCCATTTTTCTTATGTTTACGCCGTTTCTGCCTATTGCCTTTCCAATCTCATTCTGCTGGACCACGAATACAAGCAGGGAGTTGTTGTCAATGAAGCAGTCCTTTAGCTTTGTGCCTGTGATGTTCTCAAATATATTCATTATCTTCATCAAGTCCGCATTGTAAATTATTCTCTGCGTCATTTTAGAAACTCCTGCATTATTAATGTTATTAGGATTTGCAAATCACGATTTGCAAGACTTTTGGTTTTATTTCAGCATGCCTACAACAGCCACAAGAAACTGCTTCTTGCAGATTATTCCAAGCTCATCATTGGCTATTGCCAGCTTTGCAACAGGGCATTCTGCAATCTTGGCATAGTGCACTATATCCTCCTCTGCTGTTTTTGGAGGATTTGAAGCGAGGAATATCTTCTTGAGTTTGCCGGCCCTTAGGTTTCTCATTACTGTGTTCGCGCCTATCACTAGTTTTTTCTCTTTCAATCCCTTCCTTATCTCTTCAATAGGATTTTCTGCGTCTGCCATTTCACTAACCTCCCAAATTTAAGGTATTATTGGATTTTAAGTTATCATTAGATTTGTTGAAACTTTTTGTTATCAAAATTTATTTGGGTTTTTCTTCTGTGTTCTTGAATTTTGTAACAAGCCCGGGAAGCCCTGTGCCTAATGGAACAGGCTGGTTCATCATAACATTCTCTATCACTGAATTCAATTCATCTTCTATCCCGAATATGCTGGCCTGAGTGAGGTGCTTTATAGGAGTCTCAAATGAAGCCCTTGCCAGAACGCTTGACTTCTCCTTTATCACTCCATATCTTGTGACTCCCTTCACAACCCCTGACGCGCACATGGTGTCAGCAACAAGCATTAAGTGTCTTATGTCAACATTTAAGCCCTGAGTTTTCATGACCCCTGAAGTCTCGTTTATGATTCCCTGCCTTGCCGCCTCTATTCCAAGCACAGCAGCAATCTCAAAAATATCATTTGTGACAGTCTGCGTCTTGTCAACAAAGTCAAGCTCAAGCACCTTTGCAAGGTTTGAGCCTGATGTCATAATCACGAATTCCTCCTGGCGCTTTACAGGCAGCACATAGACTATACCCTTCACGCCCTGTATGAAAGCGTTTTTCAGCTTGTCCTTGAGCTTGTAAAGCTCGTTTAAGTCATCGCCTTCGTCTTTCTTCTTTGCTATCAGAGTGTAGGCATCCTCTTCTTTTTCTTCCTTCACCTTTATGTTCAATCCCTTCACTGAGGACTTCAAGGCATCTTTTACCTTTTCTATATCAAGTTCGAATTCAGCGAGATCGGCTTTTTTTATCTTTATGTCAACGCTGCCCTCGGCAATGTTTATTGAAAATTCAGATGCAAAGTCAGGAAGCTTTGTCTCCCTTATCTGCATGGCAATCTTTCTTATGTCTTTGCCTTTTGAATAAGGCTCTTTCAGATGAATCTCCATAATCGGAGTTTTTATGCCAGACCTGGCATCCAGAATTTCTATTACTCTGGGAAGCCCTGTTGTCACATTCATCTCTGCAACTCCTGCAAAATGGAATGTATTAAGAGTCATCTGGGTGCCTGGCTCGCCTATTGATTCTGCGCCCACAAGCCCGACTGACTCTCCAGGCTCCACCCATGATTTTTTGTATTCCTCAAAAACCTGTTCAAGAATCTTCCTCAGTTTTGTTTCTGAAATATTCTCAGGAATATTCTGCTTCACTTCCTCAATTATTTTCTGAGGGAGTTTGTCCGCATATTCATCAAATATCTTCTTCATGTCAATCTACCGTTTTCTGTTTTTTAATTGATTATTATTTAAAATTAATTTTTTCATTAATGTTTTATTTTATCAAAAATTGCCAGAATACAAAAAAATCTTCGATTTTTTTGTACATAAAATGCTTCGCATTTTAT
>CAYQKJ010000168.1:0-2317 GCA_964418195.1 uncultured Methanosarcinales archaeon
ATTAGGCAAATCCCTTGGTTACGCTCAATTAATACGCAAGAGCAAGTGGGACATTGCTTTGCAAGTCCCACGGAAAACGCAACCAGTTAATGAAAGTCCCTTCCCCCGCACCTTTTAAGAAAAGGTGCATCAAAAAGGAAAAAAGCACCTTTTAAGAAAAGGTGCATCAAAAAGGAAAAAAGCACCTTTTAAGAAAAGCTGTGCTAAAACACTTAAGTGGGATTTCGCCAGAAATCCAACGAACTGATTAAAAATAATTAACACTAAATAAAAAATTTAGTCGAAAAATAAGACAATAAAAACAATGCCAAATAAAAATGCCTCTGTAGCTCAGTGGCTAGAGCGCCACCTTGGTACATTTCGTCCGGACGAAATGTTCCGAACGGAGTAACAGAAAGGTGGAGGTCGCGGGTTCAACTCCCGTCAGAGGCTTTGCGTCCTATGTTTCACATTATTTTTTCCTGAACTTTTTTCCTGAGCAGGATTTCTCTCACAAAAAATTTATATATTCTCTGATGAATTAGATTAAATGATGTTACCATGAATCTGCTGACGATTATTTTATTTGTTATCGGCATTCTCATTTTCCTCTGGCTGGGCTATATCATTGGAAGGAAAATTGAAGATAACGACTGGAAGCTGAACAAGCTGCCTCTGATTGTAAGGGACAGGCTGAAAACTTCAAGGGCTGTGCTTGGAGGACAGTTCAGCGAGCAATTAGCCCCCTATCTTCCGGATTTCAACTACAGCCCAACCGAGTGCAGATTTGTCGGCAAACCGATTGATTTCTTGGTATTCAAAGGAATGGACAATGACGCAATTGAGGAAGTGGTTTTTGTTGAGGTGAAGAGCGGAAAGAGCAAATCCTTAAGCAAGCGCGAGAGAACACTTAAAGATGTCATTGCAGAAAAAAGGGTCAGGTGGGAAAAGTACGAGATTCCAGATGATATTACAAAAAAGCCAGAAGAATAAGAATAGTTCAAAATTCTCTGATTTCTAAGATTATTTACACCATTCTATAGTAATAACGCTTAGAAAAATTTAAATATCACTTCATTTCTTTCCATTATTATGGACAATGACTTAATAAAACAGCTAACTATAATGAAACAGTTAAATAATTCTTGCTTGTCGCTCAAGCTATTTGAGAGAAGCAACATCTCTCTATTGGAAGAAATTTTAAACAAGGATTCGCAAGAATTAGAACGCCTTAAAAACCTTAAAAGGCAAGGCAAGCTGAATTTCGGGCCAATAGTAAAAGAATCTGAGCTTGAAGAACTATTCACCTCCCTTAAAGATGAGGTTGATAATTTCTTAGGTGTTTTAGATATAAACGCGCCAAAAATTGAATACTGTAGCAGATTTAATTTTTTCAGACCAGAACTTTTTAACAAGAACACATGCATTTCTTATGCCATAGCAGGTTCTTTTTTATTCTTTCCATTAAATTGGTTACTTCGTAACAACACTCATACTTCTCTTAATAGCTTTTTCATCATGAGCACCCTGGCTTTTATTCCCACATGCCATATGCTGAATACTTTGCGCTACAATGTTGACCACTATATTTCTGAAACAAATTCGATGCATTTGTTTAAAAACTCAAAAGCCAATCTGCTCCCAACCATGGGGCATGAATATGCTCATCATATCCAAAGGAAAATTCTTTTTGCAGGTGTTCATGATTTCGAGAAAAATTATTCTATCTTTAGCGAAGGAATTTCCAGAGGCGTCCAAAGGCATGTATCAAAAATATTTAAAGAAAAAGAAGATAATGAGGCATTTCTCTATGAGATTTTAAATTACAATGTTGAGGAAATGAAAAGACTATATCCAATCATGTGCTATGCCTTTGGCATAGAGCCGCAGCAGAGTCTGCTTAAGGCAAAAAACTTTATTGAAAAACATTATTTTGAAAATAACGAGCCCAATCGTTATCTGGCAAATGACTATCATGCCATAGGCAATTCTCTATTCTATGTTCTTGAAATCAAATTTGGCAGCAGCATTTATAAAGATGCCATCAAGGGCGATGTCAGCTTTCTAGAAAAATGAAATAGGATGAAATGAACATTCGCTCAATTTCGCTCAATCCTAATCAATCCGAAATATTTAAATAACAATTCCTTGTCTTTCTATCAGACGGGCTCGTAGTCTAGTGGTTATGACGTCTGCTTGACGTGCAGAAGGTCCCCGGTCCGAATCAACCCTTTTTGCAAGCAAATAACCCTTTAAAAAAGGGTTAATCGAAAAGAAAAAAAGAACCCTTTAAAAAAGGGTTAATCGAAAAGAAAAAAATAACCCTTTAAAAAAGGGT
>CAYQKJ010000169.1:0-2314 GCA_964418195.1 uncultured Methanosarcinales archaeon
ACTTTTGAGGTGTCAATGGTTATTTTGACATAATAGTTAAAATTATTTAAATTTCTTTAATTAAAATTATTTAAATTGCAGAGATGTAAATTTCAGAAAAATGAGTGCAGAAAATAAAAAGGACTTAAAAATAGAAAAGGCTCAAAAAATAAAAAAGACTTAGTCAGTAAACAGTAAGTGCTTCTCCTTTCCTGAGAGCTCGTTTATTACGCGCTTTGAGATAAGCTTTATCGGGTCTGGCATCAGGGGTATTCTTTTCTTCAAATCCGCAAAGCTCTTGAAAGGCTCTGTTTCCCTCTGCTCCACAATCTCCCACATCTTCTTCTTCCCAAGCCCTGGCAGGAGCTCAAGCTTGTGCATCCTCATGGTCAATGGACCTGAGGTGTTGAAAAACCCCACAAAATACGATTCCTTCTTCTTCACAAAATCGCTTATAACATACTCAAGCTCTTTCCTGGCTGTTGTTGTGAGAGTGTCGAACTTCAGCCTGCCGATTATGTGGTGTATCTTGTCCCTCTTGCCGTCGCCGATATAAACATCTTCAAGCGGCTGCAGGAAGATATCTTTCTTGGGAACAAGCTCTAGAAGCGTGAATTTGTCCTTTCCGACTGCCTGGGCTATCGGGCTCTTTTTGAACATAGGTCTCTCGTCATAAGGATAACCGTTTGGAAGAAAGTCAAGTATTACAGCATATTCCTCCTTGGCTTCACCGGGTTTTCTTTCAGGAATCCTTTCCTGGAACTGCTTAGACTCGCCACTGCCTAAAACCGGTTTCTCTTTTCCAAATGCTGTTTTTTCTTCTCCCATTTTAAACTAACCAAGGTTACTTTTGTTTATAAAAGTTTTCTAAGAATTAATTCTTTTTCTTGAACTCCTGAATAAGTTCTACTATGCGCTTAAGGTTCTTGTCAACAATGGTGATTGGGTAACCTTCAAGAATCATCTTCAAATCATCAATGTTTTCAGGCAGCAGGTCAACTATTTTGCAGACGTGCTGCTCCCTTAATCTGGGAATTTCAAGCTTCTCAATTTTGCTCTTCAATTCGAACAGGTCTTTAGGGTTTGCTGTCAAGAAGTTGTTCAAATAGTCTTCTGTCTGAGTGACTCTGAAATTTACTTCCTTGCTCCTCTTTTTTATGTTGGAAATTTCTTCCTTCAATTCGGCCATTGTTATTGGCTTTTCATTCACCATCTTGGCATCAACCATTTTTACCTCGGAAGATAATTGTTGAATTAATGAATTTTAGCTTATAAATAAATTGTAGCTTATAAAGGCTTAGCATTTCTTCAAATGCGCCGGATGCACTATCAGCCTCTTTCTTTTGCCGCCGTCTTTTAAAACAAGCTCATAACACTTTCCTTTTTTAGCAATTATAACACCGTGCTTTCCCACAAAATCAAACGGGAATGCTCCCTTTTGGATTGCGGGATTTGGCTTCAGCACTACAATATCACCCATGTTAAGCGTCTTGAACAAAGCTGAAATACTGATTTTTCCCCTTTCCTTTACAGTTCTTGAAAGCTTATACCTTGTCTTTCTGCGGCTTCCGCCCCTTCTCTGAGCCATGCTAATATCACCTAAACAAAAAATAATATCTCAAATACGTCTCAAATGAATATTTTGAAACCAGAATATGGAAGGTATTTAAAAACATTTTGTTTTTGCTTTTTGTAAAAAAATCCCATTATCAAATACAGAAAACAAAACAGTGCCTAAAAGAAGAATCTTGTTCGATTTCAATCACTATATTTAAATAACTTTCAATAAATTTATAAATGAGCGCTGTTTTTTTAAAAAAACATCCAAATTTTTATAGAAAAATGTTGATGTACTTTGGAAAGAAGGTGATGAAGAATGCCAAAAGCAAGATGCATGAAATGCAAGAAAGAAATTGAAATCAAAAATCCACAGGAAGTAGTCATGAAAAACGGAATGGCAGCTTTAAAAGGAGTCTGCCCGGTTTGTGGAACAAAAGTTTTCAGGATCACAGGAAAGAAAAAATAAGAAATAAAAAATTCCTTATCAAATAAACTGAATTTGTTAATCTTTTTATTTTATTATATTTTTATAAAAACTCATTCTAAAACAAAAATTTTAAAAACATCACCAAAGTTCTATTATGCTGATGCCCCGATAGTGTAGTCCGGTCAATCATACAGCCCTCTCGAGGCTGTGACACGGGTTCAAAACAACCCTTTTCCTAAAGGAAAAGCGTTGACGGAATGCGGAACGCTTCACTGCGTGCGCGTTCCTCGGGATTTTTGCTGACGCAAAAATCAGACGCAAAATCAAAAAGGTTTGTGAAAGTCCCGT
>CAYQKJ010000170.1:0-2297 GCA_964418195.1 uncultured Methanosarcinales archaeon
GATTATTAATTTGATTATTAATTTGATTATTAATTTGATTATTATGTACTTAATAAACTGCATAATAAACTACACTGAACGCACTATGATTTACTCATGATATATTTATGATATACTTAACTAATCATTAGTAACAGCGTGCAAAGTAAACAATGTGCTTTGCCTTGTTTCCGCAGTAGACGCACTTCGCATTTTCAGGCGGCTTTTCTTTTAGAGAAATGCATCTGCTTGTCACTCCCTCTGATTTTTCCTTTATCTTGTCTTCGCATTCTCTGGCGCCGCAGAAGAACGCTTTTATCAGCTTCTTATTTTCAACTGCTCTTAAAAATTCCTTGAAGTCCCTGACTTCCACAATGCTCTTTTTCAAGAATTCAGATGCTTTTTCAAAAATTTCTTTCTGCATTTCTTCGAGCGTTTCTCTGGTTTTCTGCTTCAGCTCATCTATTTTCACTCCTTCTTCCTTTCCAGTATTTCTCCTGACAAAAACAACACGTTTTTCAGCAACATCTTTAGGCCCTATCTCTATCCTTAATGGAACTCCCTTTAATTCCCACTCATTGAACTTCCAGCCGGCAGTATATTCCTTCCTTAAATCAACATCAACTGCAAATTCATTCAGCATTTTTCTGATTTTTTCAGCTTCCTCAATCACTGCTTTGTCTTTTTTGTCATCGCCATAGAGAATTGGGATTATGATTATCTGCAAAGGCGCTATCCTTGGAGGCAGCACCAGTCCCTTATTGTCGCTGTGCAGCATTACCAGAGCGCCTATCATCCTGGTGCTCATTCCCCACGAGATATACCAGGGATAATGCTTTTCAGCATCTCTTCCAAGATATTGCACATTGAAAACCTTCATGAAGTCATTTCCTAGATTATGCGAGGTAGCCAGTTGCAATGCTCTGCCGTCAGGCATGAATGCCTCTGTTGTCAGGGTGTATAACGCTCCTGCAAACTTTTCCTTATCTGTCTTTCTTCCTATCAGAACAGGAATAGCAAGCTCTTTCTCAATGAAATCCCTGTATTCCTCAAGGAATGCGAATGTCTCTTCTTCAGCTTCTCTTTCAGTTTCATAGATGCAGTGCCCCTCCTGCCAGAGAAACTCCCTTGTTCTGATGAAAAGCTTTGTCATCTTTATTTCCCATCTCACAATATTAACCCATTGATTCACCTTTAATGGGAGATCCCTGTGGCTCCTCACCCATTTGCTGAATGAGTCGCATATTATTGCTTCTGAGGTGGGTCTTATGGCTAATCTTTCAGATTTTTCATTATCTTCTTCCTTTCTCAGCACCCAGGCAACTTCTGGCTCAAAGCCCTTTGCGTGCTCTGCCTCTTTTTCAAAGAATGATTCTGGAATTAGAAGCGGGAAATAGGCATTTCTGACGCCATGCTTTTTTATGCGCTCATCAAATTTCTTCTGGATATTCTCCCAAATTGCATAGCCGTTTGGCTTTATAGTCATGAAGCCCTTGACAGAAGAATAGTCAGCAAGCCCTGCTTTCAGAACAACCTGGTTGTACCATTCAGAAAAATCCCCTTCCTTCTTTGCAGTAATTCCGAGGGTTGATTCTGCTGTTTCTGCTGCCTTTGCTATTTCTGTCTCAACCGCTTGTTTCTGAACTGCTTGTTTCTGCCTGCTGCTCCTAGTTTTTGGAATCTCTTCTTTCTTTCCCTTCTTTTCCTTCATTACAAAAAGATTTTATTTGCTTGTTTTTAAAGTTTTTTGTTCAGAAAGGAGAATTTAGTAAAAAGTATTAATCAAAACTATTAATCTCTTAAAATTAAAATCAATTCTTATTATTAGTTTCTATTTTTTTATCCTCTGGAGAGAGCGCCTTTTCCAGCTCAGAGATTGAGTTAAAGCTTTTCAGGTTAAAATTGTCTGGGATTTCATATATCTTAACACTCGTCTTGTCATAGTTAGGAAAACCTCCCGCCAGAAAACAGGGCTTTCCGATTATAGACAAAATTTGTTCAGAAAGTTCATCAACCTTTTCTGGCTCTCCAGCTATTTTGATTCTGTGCATAGTTCCCCTCGGACCAATTATTCCGCCGTAACCATGAATTTTATTTTCCAACAGACATTCTCCAATATGATGTGATTCCCCCAAACTTGGCGAAGAAATAATCCCCTCTTCAAACCAATCTCCAAACGGCTTGTAATTTCGTGAAATCCTTTTTTCAGATTTTTCATTAAGGAACTTCTCTAATTTCAAATACACTCCTTCAATATTCAGTTCAGGCACTCCCATAAGATTCAGTTCAAGAGGGTATATATTTCTCTCTTCATAGTC
>CAYQKJ010000171.1:0-2295 GCA_964418195.1 uncultured Methanosarcinales archaeon
AAAAAAGAAGAAAATTTAACAGAAGATAAAGAGATTAAAGAAGAGAAAACGCAAATTCTTCCAGAAAATGATTCTATTAAAAAAAATGAGCCCAAGACAATTCTAAAAAATAAAGAGGCCAAGGAAGCAAGTTTTGCTCCATTGATAATATTCATGTTTCTTGCAATGGTTCTTGCTGGGTTGTGGGACAAAATCCCTGCAATAAAAAATTCAATTCATTATGTATTTGACCCTAGTGCAGGCGCATTGCTCAATTGGAATCTAAATATCGGAATGCTGATAATTGTCCTTATAATCACTGCATTGACAACAGTTATTCAGAAATATGCAACAGACCAAAAAACACTGAAAGAATTGAAAGCAGAACAGAAAGAACTTCAGAAACAGATGAAGGAATTTAAAAATCATCCTGAGAAATTAATGGAATTGCAGAAAAGACAATTTGCAATGATGCCTAAACAGATGAAATTAAGCATGAGGGCAGTGATATACACGGGTATCCCATTCATACTTTTTTTCAGATGGTTTAATGATTATTTCAGTGTTCTTCCTGAGGGCACAAAATTCTGGTTGGGTTTAGGATGGTTCTGGTTTTATTTGATATCCGCTATAATTTTTGGTTCTATTCTTAGAAAATGGTGGGATGTAGTATAAAATGGGAGAAAAAAACAACCTTCAAAAAGAACAAGAGATTGCAATACAATTTCAAATGTTTGAACAGCAAATAAGAATGATTCAAGAACAATTGCAGGCTGTTGAACAGACGATTATTGATTTAAGAGATTTAAATTTAGGACTAGATGAATTAATCGGTAAAAAGAATAACGATATTCTTGCCCCTATAGGAAGAGGAATATATGCAAGTGCAAAATTGGCTTCTGAAGAACTTTTAGTTGATATTGGAAATAAAAATTTTGTCAAAAAATCAATACCTGAAACCAAAAAGATAATACAAAATCAGCTGAAAAAATTAGAAAAAATCAAAGAAGAATTGGATGGTGAATTGGAAAAGATAAATAAACAATTAACAAAAGTTTTCACAGAACATCAAAAAAATCATAATCACGAATGCGATTGTGGAAATGAAAACTGTAAATGTAAAAAATAAGTATAAGTTATTTCATTCTTCTAAAAAAATCTTCATATTTCATAATTCCTAATTCTGTTATTATTCTTGAAATATATTTTTTTGGGACAAATTCAAATGCCGGATTTTTTATTTTGATATTTCTTGGAGCATTTCCCCAAACTTCATTTGATTTTCTCTGCTCTATTGGTGTTCTAAATTTTGTGAATTTCCAAGAATCAGCAATGATATAAACAGGTATTTTATTTTTATTAGCCAATTCAGCAAACATCCCGCTGCCAATTTTATTTATAATTCCGTTTTTTAATAATGCATCTGCCCCGATAAATATTTTATTTGCATATATCCTGTCTTTTTTGTTTTCTTTTTTAATAGCAAAAGCAGTTGCAGAATCTATGAACATTGTGACTTTTATTCCAGATTTTCTCAACTCGTTTGCAGTTTTTCTTCCTTGGAATAACGGGCGGGTTTCAGTATTATAAACTTCAAACTTCTTACCCTTTTTTTTGGAATAGATTAGGGAATTAACAACATTTGTGGAATGGCAGTGTGTGAATATTTTATCTCCGTTTTTTATTAAACCAAAAACGGTCTTATTTATTTTATCTTGTGCTGCATCAAAATGTTTTAAAATTTTATCTTGAGAAATTCCTTTTTCTGCCAAATCCAAAACTCTGAACATCATTGGTTCTGTTGGACGAGAATTTTCAAGTTTCTTCCTTGAAGATTTTGAAGGAAAAAGGAAATACGCTTTCAAAGCATATTTTGCAATGTTTCTTGCACCCTGTATTTTGATTGATTTTATATCCTTTAAGATACTTTCAAACTCTCTTTTTTTATCCATATACTAAACAATCCCCTAACATTTAAAAATTCTCTTTTTTTAATAGTTACATGTTAGAATCTCTTATTAATCCTAAAAGCACAGAAAAGGGGCCTTGGAAAATGTTTTTTATTGGCCTTATTTATGCTTCTCTATCTCTTTTACTGGTCCATTGGTTTTTCTCAAATGATGCTAATTTATCTAAAGCATCTGGAATGCTTGTTGTTCTCTTCTGTATAATGTTCAGTTTTCCATTTATGTTTTTTATAATAAAAAGAGAGGAACAGGAAGATGAAGAAGTTGAAGGAGTATTCAAAGTATGGAGCGCACATAAAGATGCAATTTATGCATTTATGTGGTTATTCCTTGGTTTTGTTGTTGCTTT
>CAYQKJ010000172.1:0-2290 GCA_964418195.1 uncultured Methanosarcinales archaeon
CATCTGTTATGTAATTAGAACATTCTTCCTGCTGGCATTTATCATCCTTCCATTTGCAAGTCAATTCGCAATCATTGTGTTGGCATTCTTCTTGGCTGTAGGAGTCAAGAGAATTCTTTTCTAATATCTTATTCAACTCATCGCATGATGCAGGGCAATCTTCACATTTGCCGTAATTTGCGGTGTATATCCCTGTTGAAGGATGATAAAAAACGCACTTCCCCAAATCATGGCATTCCTGCTTGTCGCAAGCATTGAACCATCCAGCTCCGCAGTCAGAGCACTTCCCTTGGGCCTGTGCAGATGATGCTTTCAGAAATAAGAGTGTCAGCAATGCTGCAAGCATTATCATGAACATCATTTTCCCATGTTTGCCAATTCCCATTTGTTTATTCCTCATCTTTCCCTTTTGCATATGATTTTTATACTCTCCGCTATATTATCTGCCTATGCTTTGTAGCAAATATGAACATATACTCTGGTCTTGCCCTGTAGTCATGGATTATCCACAGCACGCTCTTTTGGTCTGGTATAAAGGTATAACTTGTGTCCAGCGATGGATGGAAGCCGAACAGATAATCAAATGAAAACCTCGGCTGATTGTTTATGTATTGAGAGGCATCGGATATCAATGTGGCATCCCCGTCCATGTCAGCATCTCTTATTCTTTGAATTGTTTTATTGGCTATTTCCTGCATGCTTCCAAGCTGTATTTCTACTGTGTCCTTATAATTCTGGAGATTTACCTGAATGTTGCCCTTTTTTGCTGTCATCGGATAATCTAATTCCAGAAGCACTGATTTGTCTCTTATTGTTGTTGTGACATCTGGAACTCCTGTTATTATTACAAATCCCTGATCCTCAAATGTTTTGAAGTCTATGCAGTTCTTCATTTCATTGCTTACGTAATATGATATCTCTTCTTCCATCTGCGGGATGGAAGGCAAATCATTTATGGCAGCGCCATGCTCAAACCTGTAAAGATATGCCGCATTCCCGAAATCAAGGGAGAGTTCCTTAACCTCGGAATCAGGATATATGTAGCCGCCGTATCTTCCAATGAGCCACACAGCATTCTTCCCAGTGGCATCCAGGCAGCTCTGCACATAGGAATTTATTGACTGTGTTACAACATTTTCTCCTGGAACATTCTTTGTGCTGATAATGTTCTGCGTTGAAAAGAATATTATGGCAAAAGCAACTAGAATTACTATGCCGACCAAAATAAAAACAGCCAACTGTGCTTTCCTATCCCTCATTTTCTGTCTCCTTTTTTGCCTTTAGAGCGTTGATTTATTTAAAGTTTTCTATGGTTTTTCAGCATTAAGCTTGTTGTTTTTTACTTTTTTCCATTTCTTATTTTCATCCGTGTAGCAAGAATTTTGTTGCAAGCATAAATCCTATGCCCAATAAGAAAAGCAGGAATGCTTCCATGGATTTTTTCAGATTAACCTCTTTGTGAAGCTCTGGAATTAGGTCAGATGCTGAGATATAGATAAAACCGCCTGCTGCAAATGGAAGAAGCAGAGTGCTTATCCCTCCTACACCTCTTATGAAATATCCCAGCACTCCACCTAGAATACAGGTGAGCTGGACCAGGAAGTTGTAGAGAAGCGCTTTTCCCTTTTTCATTTTGCTGTATACCAATATTCCAAAATTTCCAAGCTCTTGTGGAATCTCGTGCATATATATCATAGTTGTTGTTAAAATTCCAAACGGTATTTCAATTAAAAAGCTGGCTGCTATCACCAAGCCATCCACGAAATTGTGTATGCCGTCGCCCATCAGGATCAGGGAGCTCATTGGGTGCACCTTGCAGTTTTTTTCATGGCAGTGATGCCATTTGAGGACTCTTTCCAGAACAAAGAAGAGTATGAACCCCGCCATGAGGTATGATAATGCTGTGACTGCCTTGAGCTTTTCAAGCGATTCAAGCAATAGATGGAACAATCCGCCTGCCATCAGCGCTCCTGCTGAAAAGGCCACAAGGCCAAATATCAGCCTGTCAAAGACCTTTTTTTTCATAAACAGCGAGAATATGCCAACGAGCGCAATCAAGCCGTCAATTATTGTTGCTATCAAAATCCATGCAAGAGTATTCATTTTTCATCCTCTTTATTTTCTATTCTTATTTATATATTCTCTTATTTATTTTTTATATTCACATTTATAATTAATCTTTTAAATGTTTTTTGTAATTTCTTTTAATAAAATATTGTTTTCTTAAATGTATTAATAAAAGATTTTTTGTTATTTATCTTCATATTAAATAATTTATTTAGTTTAAGGG
>CAYQKJ010000173.1:0-2266 GCA_964418195.1 uncultured Methanosarcinales archaeon
GCCCAACTTAAATGCTTTCCATCAATGCTTTCGCAAAGGATTGGTGCTTTCCATTAAGGGCTTTTGCAAAGGATTATTTTCATGCAAAAGATTTAAATACTGATTGCAAATACACTTTTATTGCCCGTTACGAGAGTACTCATCGGAGCTTACGGTGAAAACCCAAGCTATGAATATGGGAGTTAGTAAAACGGGCAACAGCATTTTTGATATTTATTTTAATTCAAGCGAACACAAAATAAACATAAAAGGACAAGTCGTTTTCACTCATCAAAATCATTTTTTGCGAGGTAAATCAAAAGCATTTTGCTTGACAGAATTGAGAGCAGATTAAACAGGTTAAATTTTTTTAACATGTAGCAAATTCAAATCTGTTTTTGAAACTGCACAAAAAATTATGTACGGACAGATTTACTGGCAAAAACTGGATTGTCTGGAGACACTTGTTCTAGTGAATTAATATTTCAGATTAGAATAGGAAGATGATTAGAATAGCATTAGAATTATAGCATTGGAATTAATGTGTGTTAAATTCAAAAAAGGGGTGAAGCAAAAAGAGCAATTCATTGCGACTAAAGCACTGAGTCAGAAGAAAAATAAAGAAATAAATGCGAAATAAACAAACGCAAAATACACAATAAAAAAATCAAAAACAAGGCAACAAGAAATACATAACATACAGATTATCAAAAGCTTATTGCAGCTCATAGGAGGAGGAAAAAAATCATATTCGCAAATAATTCCCAAACAACTGCACTTGCTGTTTATTCAGAGTCAAATGCATTGGCAATAGAAGCCTTTGCTTTTTAAGAACCTCTGATTAGTTGAATTTCAGCAAGTCAGCCAAAATTTCAATTTTGAATTTTTTGTGTTGGAATCCAGCAGGGGCGGGAAAGCGAACTGAAACTCCTTCTTTATGCTTTAAAGCTGAAAAATTGTACGGAGGATTGATTAAGATGGGAAAGATAAGTCCTGTTTCAGCAAAGTACATAGTCCACGCAAACATACAGATAGAAGGAGTTGTGGACAGGCCTGATGTTATAGGCGCAATATTCGGGCAGACAGAAGGGTTATTGGGGGCTGACCTTGAATTAAGGGAACTCCAAAGGTCCGGAAGAATAGGCAGAATTGAGGTCGCCTATGACACAAAGGGAGGAAAGACCTTTGGCACAATACAGATACCTTCTTCTCTTGACAAGGCAGAGACTGCCATTGTTGCAGCATCCTTAGAGGTAATCCAGAGAATAGGACCTTGTGATGCAAAGATAAACGTCCAGAAAATCGAGGATGTCAGGATAAGCAAGAGAAAGTTCATAGTTGACAGGGCAAAAGAACTGCTGAAGTACTGGATATCAAGCTCAATGCCTGACTCTCAGGAATTGTCTGAGGAAGTGGCTCATTCAGTCAGGATGATGGAAGTTCAGGAGTATGGAAAGGAGAGACTGCCGGCAGGCCCTGCTGTTGATGAATCAGATGAAGTAGTTGTTGTTGAGGGCAGAGCAGATGTTCTCAACCTCTTGAAGTACGGCATAAAAAATGTCATTGGAATGAATGGAACAAATATGCCGCAGACAATAATAGACCTGAGCAAGAAAAAGACCATCACGCTCTTTGTGGATGGTGACAGGGGCGGAGATTTGATAGTGAAAGGCATGCTGGGAGTTGCAGAAATAGACTTTGTTGCAAAAGCTCCTGACGGAAAAGAAGTTGAGGAGATTACACAGAAGGAGATACTGAAAGCTCTCAGAGGGAAGATAGCTGTTGAGCAGGCAACTTTGGAAGTGAGCGAATCAGCAGCTCAAAAAGAAGCCAACGGCAGGCCACATCACGCTGAAGAATCTGCAAATGAGGGCTTTGCAGAAGATGACTTTCATAGCAGAAACATGAAGGCAAGAATGATGGGAAAAAGACCTGTCAGAGAGCCGGAAGCAAGGTTGAGTCAGGAACAGAGTGATGTCTTCAGGCAGACAGCAGAGGAGCTGATTGGCACAAGAGGAGCTTGCATCTTTGACGATAAGCTGAATGTCTTGGGAAAGCTGCCAATAGCCGAGCTTTACAGCACACTTAAGAACATAAACTCAGGAATAGAAGCCATAATCTTTGACGGCATAATTGACAGAGAGCTTGTGAGGCTGGCAGAGCATGCGAACATCAAAATTCTCATTGGCATGGAATCAAAAGTCAGACCTAATGAGACCAGAATCAGGCTTGCGACAGTCAATGAATTGTAAAAAAGCAGCATAAGCATCATAAGCAACATAAAAAC
>CAYQKJ010000174.1:0-2258 GCA_964418195.1 uncultured Methanosarcinales archaeon
TAAACAGTCATAAAAGGAAGAAAAAGAAATAGTAAGAAAGAAATTATAAAAAATACCGCCTGTAAAAAAAATAACAATCAAAAGGCAATTCATCCACACACTAAAGATGTGCAGAATTCTTGCCTACGACATTAAATAAAAGCATTGATTAAAAATTAAGTAAAAAAAATTAATTAGTTAAGCAACGAAAATAATAAATATCTTTGGGCTAAAGCCCAAAGTACAATAAAATGCGAAGCATTTTATGTACAAAAAATCAAAGATTTTTTTGTATTCTGGCAATTTTTGAATAAAGAAATTATTTTGTAAGAGGCTTTGTGACATTCATATTTTTTACCAGAACAGGCGCTGTTGTTACTGGAGTCTCAACTTCCCAGCCAAGAATCTGTTTGGTGTCTTTTCCTATTGCAGCCACATTCTTGAGAAGATTCGGCATCGCGTCTGCAATCCTGATGCCTCTTGTGCAACTCTTTATCCTTCCGTCCTCAATTACAAATATCTTGTCCCTTGGCATTGTTGAGAATTCTCCTGTTCTATAGTTCTGGAATCTTGTGTACCAGAGGTTTGTTATCACAAGTCCTTTCTTAACCCTGCTAATCAGTTCGTCTAATGCATATCTGCCTTTTTCTAAAATCAAGTTAAAGTGATGTGGTGCTATAAGCCCTGCATTTGCAGTTGTTTTTGTATGATAGCGCTTTGCTGTTGAGGTATTGTGGAGATAGGTTTTAAGCGCTCCTTTCTCAATAAGCGCATTTCTCTGTGTGGGAACTCCTTCGTCATCGCACATTCCTGAGCCAAATCCGTAGGGCATTGTCGCATCATCAGTCAGAGAAAGACATGGATTTGCAATCTTCTTCCCGAGCATATTCTGTAAAAATGATATTCCTGCTTCGACATTGAAAATTGAGCAGGCATCAGCTGTCAGATTCAGCATCACTGCAAAAGGCAGTGGATAAAATATTATGTCATAGCTTCCTGGCTCTATTGAAACAAACTCATGCCTTTCATTTGCAATTTCAGCCGCCTCTTCTGCGCATTTCACAGTATTAAAGCCTGCCAGCGTCCTTGACACAGTAACTGAATGCGCTGATTCGTCATTGTCGATTATTGCTCTTATTGAAAAATAGATGCCTGTTGACTGTTCTTCTGCCTCAACATTATTGGAAGTCAGCAGGTGCGAGTTTTCATAGATTGCTTCAAAGACTCCTGCTGTCCTCTTAACCCTTCCAACACTTGCTTTGCTTATGGCATCTTCAACATAATCAACAGATTTCTCCCCTAAGTTGCATATTTTGCTGTCAAAGAGCCCTTCTATTTTTTTGTATCTGAAAGGACCTTCTGCAATTCCCATGTATTGAGAGTTTGGCTCTGTCGACCTTGCAAATTTTGAGAGCATGGCTGCATTTTTTCTAAGACGCTCATCATCAAAATCTTTTACGAGTGTTGTCACAATTCTCTTCTTGAAGGATGCAAAAACAGACATGGAACAGTCTTGCCAAAGCATATTCACGTTTATCTTGCTGTTTGAGAACTTTATCTGCGAGCTCTTTTTGGCTGATACAGATAAAACTATGTCATCTGCCCCCTGCTTCTTCAGCATCTTCAAAAACTTGTGCGAAGCAGATTTCAGTTCTTCAATTGAAACCTCTTCCATTCTTGCATTCTTCTTTTTTATTTGCATTTTGCAATTAATAGACACTAAATCAGGCGTCTCGCTAATAAAATATAACATATTATGCCGGCAATGAAAGCGATAAAGCCCGCAATAATCAGTGCAATCATCAGCTTTCTCTGGCCCTTGCTCATCTTTTTCCAGCTAGTTCTGTTCTTTTTCCACTTGTTCTTGTTAACCAGTCCAGCAGTCATGAATACAAGTCCCAAGCCCCACAAGGCAAAAATGCCAGTAGGAAGACCTATTACAAACCATATTATACCCATCATAAACAATGCGTAATAATCTGTTGGCGTTTTCTTTTTTTGCTTGGCAAGTATAAATAACATCACCCCTAAAATTAACAGCACTAAAATTCCAATAAGAATCCATGGCACGTACATAAAAATACCTCCGTCATGTTTTGCCACTATATTTTAGTTTTTATTTCAGTTTTTTATTTATTTTTTAGCCTTTTTTTATTTTTCATTTTTATTATTTCATTATCGTTGTTTATTTTGTGATTTTATTTCTATTATTGGTGTTTATTTATGTTTTTAATTTTATTATTTATTTTTATTATATTTTTATTTACATTCTTTTTTAT
>CAYQKJ010000175.1:0-2251 GCA_964418195.1 uncultured Methanosarcinales archaeon
TATGAATATTTTATAAAAAAATAATGCTAATAAAAAAAAGGTAAAAAGGCAATAATAGAGATAATAAATTTGTTTTTAATCATATGTTTAATAATAAATTCTTGTAGGTAATTCTTACATAAGATTAACCAGAACTAAAACTCAGCCAGAAGCCCTGCCTTCTGACTTGATTTCCTTCTCGAGCCGCACTATCTCCTCCTTGAGGTGCCTTATTGTTGCATTGTTTTCCTGCATATCCAGCAATGAGCCGCACTCAGGGCATCTGAATTCAAATTCAGAGGATTTGTCAAAGTCCAGCCTGACGCATTTGTTCGGGCAGATGAAAAAGTGGTTTGTTTCCTCCCTCTCAAGCCTTTCCTTCAGCTTTTCAAGCTTCTTTACCTTCAGGTTTGTGTAAAGATATTTCAGCATATCAGGGTTGAAGGTCCAGTAGTAGATGTACCATCCCTTTTTTTTGTCCTTCTTCCTTTTGAAAGAGACAAGATTGTATTCAAGAAGCTTGTAAAGGGACTTTCTTATATCCTTTATCTCCATTTTTAGAGCTTGGGCTACCTTGAACTCTGAAAAATTCTTCTTGTTCTTCAAAACCATGGCTACAGGCACGCTGTCTTCGCCAGCAATCTCTGCAACCACGTTCTTAATCAGCTGGTTGCTCACTTTCATCTTCCAAATCGTTTTTTGAATCTGTTTTTATGTCAATATTTCTTTCAGCCATCAATTTTTTAAGAGTGGAATATAACTCTTCGCACTCCTTTTTCAGGCTGTCATAATAGGTCTTTTTGCCGGGATTCAGCTGGTTGTGGCTTATGTCCCATTCAAGAGTGAAAAGCTTTTTTTTCATCTCAGACAGTTTTTCTTCTATCTGGCTAATTTCCCTAATTTTCTCTGCTTCTGCCTCTGGCTTTTCTTCTTTTGTTAGTTCTTCCATTAGGTTTCACCTGCCCATTTCTTAAGGCATTTCAGGCTGCAAAAATATCTCGTGTCAGGCTTGTTCTTTATTTTCCAAAATGCCTTCAGCTCGAAATAGTCCTTCTTCTTGTCAATCTCCTTTCTGCAATGCGCACAGCTGACTTTTTCAGTGCTTTTCCAGCTCTTGCTCGAACTGTCAATTGGTGATATCTTTTTGAAATATTTCATGTTAATATGCCTCCAGCATAATTCTTTTTCAGCATGTTTTGTAATTTTTGGATTCAGTCCTCTACATAAAAACATTTGCTTGCTTGTTTAAGCTGCTATAAAAGGTTCCTAAGAGTAAAGAAACTCTTACTCTCTATCAACTCTTTTGTTCGCTAAGTGCTCACTAAACAAATAGGTTATTTATAGAAAATACCATTTATAAATTTTTCGTGAAAAAAATATTTTTTGCTCTTAAATCAAAGTGCAGGAATTTTTGGAAAACAAAAGCTTTTTAAATGAGATTTTAAAGAAATCGATTTCATTTCCCAAAAGTTTTTATACTTTCCAGATTTTGGCTTTCTGAAATGGCTAAGAAAGCAGATAAAAGTGCTTCTGAAACATCTTCACAAAAAACCAGGAATTCGGGCAGAATTGCAGAGGTAAAGGAAGTTCTTAAAAAGCTTGAAGAAAGCAAGGATTTCAAGACTTGGCATGGTGCCAATCCCAAGCACTACCTTGCAAGCGCTTTCACAGTGATAGAGGGCAAGCCAGTTGAGTGGCAGATATGCTTCTACAACAAGAAGAGCGACAGGATAACTGCGTTTGTGATAAGCGAACAGGGCGTATCCCATTCTGCTGAATCAGAGGTTTTCAAGGAGCCTGACAAAAAACTGGAGAAGCTTGAGGAAGAGAAGATAAAAGCAGGCATCAATGATGTGCTGAAGACAACAGAGAAATTCCAGAAGGAAACATATCCTGTTGAGAAGCCTGTCAAAATCATAGTGGTGCTGCACAAAGACCAGGAGCTTTCAAACATCATCTGGAACATCACCTATCTTACTCAAACCTTCAAAACCCTTACTGTGAAGGTTGATGCAGAAACAGGAGAGATAAAGGAGCACACGCTGAATTCGCTTTTCTCAATGGTGAAAGATGTTAAATGATTTTTAAGAAATATGTTAAACAAATTCTAAAAAAGAATTCTGAAAAATATGTTAAATGACTTCTAAGAAATTATTTTTGATTGAGGCAATAGCGATAAATTAAATATTATTATGACGAAGATAATCAATTATTATAATAAGCACAATTAATTTTACGATAAACATAGTTAATTATTAGGATAAAAACCTGT
>CAYQKJ010000176.1:0-2214 GCA_964418195.1 uncultured Methanosarcinales archaeon
ACATGGTTTTTGGCTATTTTTCTAAACCATAGAGAAGCTAGCATCACCTCTTTCTTTCAGAATTTAAGGTATTTTCATTATGATTTTGCCATTCCTGAATATCCGGATTTTACCCCCGCTTTGGCTCACAACCACTGCAATGGCATTTGTTAGTTTTGTAAGTGCAGCGCAGCATCTGTGCCTTGTGCCGAATCCAGGAAGTGCATCGCATATTTCCTTGTCCACATCTACATTCAAGTATGTGCCTGCTGAAAGAACAATTCCTTCCTTGTCAATTAGGAATACACCGTCAAGCTGTGCAAAATTCTTTATGGTCTCCTTTAATATTGGGTCTGTGACCTTTCTGTTTTCCTCGGGGCATCCTATAAATGGGTTTATTATCATCTGCTTGCTGTGTTTTAGTATCTCTTCTCTGTCCCCGATTACGAAGGCAGTTCCCATCGGCTTTCCTTCAAAGCCGTCTTTGCTTATTTCCATGGCTATGTTTATCACTGCCTCCAGCACTTCTGAATTTATGTGGTCAGTAAGGTGATGCATGCTGATGTTGAAGAATATGTTGTCCACATCAAATATGAACAATAGTCCCTTGTAGCCCATTCCTATGCTCTCGTCCTCTACGCAAACCACTTTATCTCCCTTTTTTATGTATTCCTTCTTTATCGCTTCCATTAAGAGCTCTTTTATCGGAACAACAGAGCCTTGAAGCAATTTTCTCATCTTTGTGTTGTAAGTGACTTTTTTGTATTTGTTGTTTCTCAATCTTCTGAATATTACAACATCTACGTCTATGAATTTGTCATCCTCAAAATGCTCAGAATTTTCCTGACTGCGTTTCTTCTCAATGGAAATTATACAATTTGCTCCTATGTCCTTGCTGATATTTGTTGCCGCTATGCCTATTACTTCATCGACATTTTTTATTTTTTCCTTGAATTCTAATTCATCTTCTATTTCAATTTCTGTTTTAGCAACTGCTTGTTGGCTGACAGAAACGTCTTGAGTTAGAAGCATTGTTTCCTGTGTTGAACTTGTAGGAGCTGTAGACGCTGTTGATGCTGTTGGCATTGTGGACGCTGTTGCATTTATTTCAGTGTTGAAATCAGCTAAAGAACTGTCAGTTTCAACAGGCACTTCTTTTCTTGCAGAGTTGGTCCTGACAGCATTTGTTTTCGGAGTATTTTCTCTTAAGATGGCGTTTGGCGGAGTTAAGTACATGCGGAGTTTTTTCTGCTCGCACAACCTGCTTACAGAGTCGACAGCCATTCCAAACATTGAGTTTTTATTATATGACGGCATGGCGACTTCAAATCCATTCTTCCTCTGCCTGTTCTTAATGAGAACTACGCCTTCATTGTCTGTTAGCATCGCTCTTTTTGCTTTCAGCATTTTTTACCCCCAATCTGACACCATTTTTTCTGACATGAAAATTAAAGTTGGAAGATAAAGTATGTGGGCAGAGCAGAAGAGAACTCTTGGATTTATTTTCTTTAAATATTTTATTTTTTATTCTTTGTTCTGTTTTTCGTTGTTTTGATTTTTTATTCTGCTCTTCCTGCTCTGCCAACACCTCTTTTTCCCAGCTTTTGGATTTTTGAGATTGATTTTTGAGTGTGATTAGTCTTTCTGCTTTATGAACAGCGTGAGTTGCATGAAAAAATAAAATGGCTCCCTACTCGGGTTGTGTGGGGTGGAGTAAAGAAGCAGTTAGGGAGCCAAAAGGAACATGCTTCAAAAGTTGTGATCATTATGTGGGCTGATGTTTTTGGTTTTTGCAGACCACCTCACTTCTTTTCCTCTTTTGGACTTATCAAGTGAGCTGGCTTGTCTGCTTCCCTCATCCACATGAGGCCTATCTTAATCATATCATTGTTGAATTTTTTTGAAATCCTGTAAGTTTTTTTATACAAATCATAATCTATCATTCCCATGCTCTTCATCGGCGTCAGAATTCTGTCGTAAAACTGTCTCTTGTTGTAGGAGACCTTTACTTTCTTTCCAAGGAACTGAGGCTCATCTATTTTTGTAATGAGCTGGCCATCATGGAGTTTTGTTGCAAATATTGACATCTCTGTCTTGCCAATTTCGCCTCCATTGTCTTTCATATACTCCATGATAAGCTTGGCAACAATCACCTGCTGTTTGGTTGCGAAAATGATTTCATAGACATCCTCGGGAAGGTTATACCTGTCATAGAGTATTACCATAGGAATATAT
>CAYQKJ010000177.1:0-2195 GCA_964418195.1 uncultured Methanosarcinales archaeon
TAATAATCTTTAGAATTTAAAAATGAATCAGACTTAAACTATTTTTAATTAATGGTGCGCAATTCCCTATCTAATTTTTTTATTATCCTAATCAAATCCTCGGGCTTGTCAGCAATATATTTCTCATCAATTGCCTGCATCAGCTTCTCTTTTGCAGCATAGCCGTAGCTAACCAGCACAGGATGGACAGCTTTTCCCCTGAATTCTGCAACTCTCATTGAAGCAACAGCATCAGTAGGCTGGTCTCCAACATACACTGTTTCTTCTGGCTTCAGTTCCATTTTTTCCAGAGTCATTATAATGCTGTCAGGATCAGGCTTGAATCTCGGCTCAGGATTGTTGAGTTTCAGGTCCTCTTCTGTCACAATCGCTGAAA
Organism: uncultured Methanosarcinales archaeon; assembly: GCA_964418195.1. GTDB lineage: Archaea > Nanobdellota > Nanobdellia > Woesearchaeales > 0-14-0-80-44-23 > CAYQKJ01. The sequence continues at coordinate 377 of CAYQKJ010000177.1, forward strand.
AGCAGTAGTTCAATCTGTGCTCAATCAGGTGCTTTATTATTATGGGGCGTGTGTTTGAAGAAGCGATTCCCAACTTGTAATCTTTGGCTAATTCTATTATTACTTTGTCAATTCCTTCAACAAGGCTTATTTCAGTTTCTCTTTTGTGCTCATTGTAAAGCCTATAGATTTCATCTTTATCTGATTCCCAGTCAAAGCCAATCTTCTTGTACATCTCCGGAAACGGCTCTATGTAATTCTCTCTCAATTCCTCAAGGTTCCTGTATGGAAATTTTATGCCTTTAATTTTGCAGAGTTTATCAAACATGTCGAACTGGTCCTTGAATGAATCAACTATTACCCCATCATAGTCAAATATTATGCCTTTTATGATAACAGCCACCCTTTATGTTAAATTTTGTCTCATACATTGAATATGAATTTTATATGCCTAAGATGGTTATGTGCTGAATATGGAATTTCAGGACTTTTAAAAAATTTTGTGTGGTAAATCAGTTGTGATGAATAAGTTGTTTTGATAAATATGTGTTTGCTTATAACTTCAAATTTAAATGGATTATCTCAAATTGAATTTAAATCAATGATTCATATTTTTCTTTGATAACCTTTGCCTTATTTTTTCTTTGACAATATGCCTTTATAATTTTTATCATGTTATATTTTATCATATTAAATTTTTATAATATTAGAATTCTTACCTTATTTTCTTCTTACCTATTTCCTTAGATTTCTTGTTTCATCTTATTAGAATTCTCATTTCAGGATATTTGTCAAGAACAGACAAGCGTATCCTATTGAGCGCTTCTGAGGGATATCTTTCATAATCATATTTTTGCAGCACCCAAATGCACTTGGCATCTCTTATCAAAGAGGCAATCTGGAGAAAATGCTCCTTCTTGTATACAATGTCCGGTATTAATGTTGTCCTTATTTCAAGCTCAAGCTCCTCTTCATGCTCCTTCAGGATTTTCATGGTTTCTGAAACATCATTGATTATCTCTTCTGTTTTCTTGAAAAATGTCTCTGACCTGGTTGCCCTTTCAAACGTCACTGGCTCAAAAGGCGCTTTCATGTCAAGGCATATTGAATCAACAAGCTGTTCTCTGATTAGCGATTTTATTGAGTTCGGTTTTGTGCCATTGGTTTCCAGCCTTATCTTCAAGCCGAGTTTCCTGCAGAACCTCGCTATTGAAAGAAGCGCCTGCCTTTGAAGAGTCGGCTCTGCCCCTGTGAAAACTACAGAATCAACAGTGGTTCCCGCAATTCCGGAAACAACCTTCTGCTGCATTATTTCATTCTTCACTGAGCGTGTGTCAGTGAGAAACTCTTCCTTGAAGCTCAGAATTGAGGAGTTGTAGCAGTAGGGGCATCTGAAATTGCAGCCTGCAAAGAAAACCAATACGCTCCTGTGCCTTTCCCAGGTATTATCGCAGTCAAGAGTGGCCCCAGCAATGTATGCCTGCATAGGGCTGGGTTAGGCAAACTGCTATTAATAAGTTTTGATATTCTGAACATGATTTTGCAGTGGGCTTTGTTATGAAAGATATTTATTTTTTTGTTATTTTTATAGGGGATTTCAGCTAAAAACTTTTTTAGTGCTTTTTTAACACGATTTTGAAAGTTTTTTTGGATATTTTTTGAATTTCAATAATTTTTTATGATAATGCTTATTTATAGCATCATTTGAAATTTTTTGTATATTTTTCTTATGATTTTTCTATTTACTTTTCATTGTCTTTACTTTCTCATAAATAAATTTTATTTTTTTGATGTTTCAAATGGAAGTCATGAGATAAAAAAGAAAATTTAGGGAGAGGGT
>CAYQKJ010000178.1:0-2175 GCA_964418195.1 uncultured Methanosarcinales archaeon
TTATAAATCTGAATTACTCTACGCATAAATTATTTTAAATTATTCTAAATGCTGAACCCCCAGTTTATCAATAAAAAGAAAATGAAATAGAATATAAAAAAGTTGCTATAAAAAAGCACTGGAAACCATAAAACCAAAAGCTTTATATATAACAGCTTGTATACAAAATTCGCTAAAAGTGTCAGCCGGATTTAGCTAAAAGGGGTGTTTGAGCTTTTGTTCAGGATTTTTTTTATGACGTTTTTTATGATAGGATGTTATGGAGCTTGCAAGCATGCCTCGATATCAACTTAAGCACATCCTGGTATTAGCTTAAAAATTAGCCTAAAAATTAGAAAGGATAATTCAGAGGAAAAAACAATTCAGGGGTGAAAACCTATGACACAACCACAAATACAGCCAATATTTATTCTGCCAGAAGGCAGCCAGAGGACAACTGGAAGAAACGCACAGCATCTGAACATAATGGCAGCAATGCAGGTTGCCAACACAGTTAGGACAACATTAGGCCCTAAAGGCATGGACAAGATGCTTGTAGACACTTTGGGAGATGTCATTGTCACAAATGATGGCGTCACAATACTTGAAGAGATTGAGATAGAGCACCCTGCTGCAAAGATGTTAGTGGAAGTCGCCAAGACTCAAGAGACTGAAGTTGGAGACGGCACCACAACTGCAGTTGTGCTTGCAGGAGAGCTTCTAAAGAAGGCAGAGCAGCTTTTGGATCAGGAGATACATCCTACTGTAATTGCTAAAGGTTACAGAATTGCTGCAGAGAGAGCACAGGAGATTCTGGACAAAATTTCAGAGCCGATATCTGAAAAAGACACTGCTGTTCTTGAGAACATTGCAGACACTGCAATGACTGGAAAGGGCTCTGAATATGCCAAGAGCAAGCTTGCAAAGCTTGCATGCGACGCTGTCAGGAAAATTACTGAAAAGGAGAACGGAAGGATTGTAATCAATACAGACAACATAAAGCTTGATAAAAAAGTTGGTGCAGGAGTTGAGGACACTGAACTTATAGATGGGATTGTTTTGGACAAGGAGAGAGTGAACACTGCAATGCCAACTTCTGTGAAAAATGCAAAGATACTCCTTGTTGATTCTGCGCTTGAGATAAAAAACACAGAAACAGAGGCAAAAATCCAGATAACAGACCCTGAAAAGATGCAGGCATTCCTGGATATGGAAGAGAAGATGCTCAGGAACATGGTTGACAAGGTGATAAAGACAGGCGCCAGTGTTGTGTTCTGCCAGAAGGGAATTGATGATATAGCCCAGCACCTGCTTGCAAAGAAGGGAATATACGCAAGCAGAAGGGTGAGCAAGTCAGACATGGAGAAGCTCGAGAGAGCAACAGGCGGAAAAATAATCAGCAGCCTTGATGATGTTTCACCAAAGGACTTGGGATTTGCAGGAATTGTTGAGGAGAGAAAGACAGGAGAGGAATCAATGACTTATGTGATGCAGTGCACAAACCCGAAAGCAGTCACAATCTTGATAAGAGGAGGCACAGAGCACGTGATTGATGAAGTGAAGAGAGCCATGGAAGATGCAATTGGGGATGTTGCAGCTACATTGAAAGTCGGCAAGGCAGTAGCAGGAGCAGGCGCTGTTGAGGCAGAAGTGTCAAGGCAGCTGAGAGAATTTGCAAATTCGCTGAGCGGAAGAGAGCAATTGGCAGTTCAGGCATTTGCTGATTCTGTAGAAGTAATCCCAAGGACGCTTGCAGAGAATGCAGGGCTTGACCCGATAGATACGCTCACAGAACTAAAGGCAGCCCACGACAAGGGCAGGAAATGGGCAGGCATAGATGTATTCTCAGGCAAAGTGATAGACACATTCAAGGAGGGCATTATAGAACCGCTCAAGGTTAAAACCCAGGCAATAAAGTCAGCATCTGAAGTGTCAATAATGATATTGAGGATTGATGATGTTATTGCAGCCTCTGGAGCAGGAAAGGAGAAGATGCCTTCAATGCCTCCAGGCGGAATGGGTGGAATGCCCGAGTATTGAATGCAACGATAAGAAAGGCAAATACAAGGGTAAGAAAGGCAAGGGCATACAAAAATAAAGGGAACACAAAAAGAAACAAAAATATTTTTTATTATTTTATTATTAAATGTTCTTTGGGTTTTTCTTTTTATTTCTTTCTTTTTGATTATTTTCTTT
>CAYQKJ010000179.1:0-2175 GCA_964418195.1 uncultured Methanosarcinales archaeon
AGTCCATTTACGGGATTAGGCAAATCCCTTGGTTACGCTCGACTGGTTACGCTCAATTAATACGCAAGAGCAAGTGTGGTGTTCCTTCGGAAACCGCACGGAAAAGCATAAAAATAGTTCGTTGGGCTTCTGAAAGAACGCCCAACTTAAGTGCTTTCCATCAATGCTTTTGCAAAGGATTAGTGGTAAAACAAAAAGTTTTATAAAATACCTATAAATTCTATTCTCTAAGTGCATTTAGCTCATTTTATAAATATTAAATAAGATTCAAAATCCGAAAACTGTATTTGAGATGTGTTTATGGCTACAAAGTTTACAACAGCAAACTCTCTTCAGAAGGGACACTATGTGATAATAGACGGGGCAGCATGTAGGGTAACTGGTGTGCAAATCTCAAAGCCAGGAAAGCATGGACATTCAAAAGTGAGATTTGAAGGCGTTGGCTTGGTTGATGACAAAAAGAGAATTGCAGTTCTGCCTGGCAGCGACAATGTGGAAGTGCCGATAATTGAGAAGAAAACAGCACAAGTGCTCTCAGTAACAGAAAACAAAGCAAGCGTGATGGATTTAGAGTCCTATGAAACATTTGAGCTGAATATTCCTGAAGAGCTCAAAGGTCAGGTTGTCGATGGCTGCAGTGTGATCTATTGGGTAATCTTGGATGCAAAGATGATGAAGCAGCTCAAGACATAAGTATTTTTAATAACATTGAATTTAATGAGTTCAAAAGGTGTTGATTATGAAATTTCCAGAAGCAGAAGCAAGATTGTTCAAAAACGTGTTTGTGTGCAGAAGATGCAAGACAAAGATAAGAGCCCCCAATATAAAAGTGCTTGCAGGAAAAATCAAATGCAGAAGGTGCGGCAGCAAGGCATTAAAGCCGGTTAGAAAGAAATAAGCGCTAACCTTCTTTATACTCTTATTTATGCTGTTTATTCATAAAATCTGGCTTGGATGGAATTGGTGCAAGAAATGAATTACGACATCATGGCATTTCTTATTTTTGTATTTCTTCTCAGCCTTCTCATCTATAAGCGCAGAAAAAAGCTTGCAATTGAAAAGATTCTCTATCCGGTTCTTTACATTATTCTCTACAGGACAAACTTCGGAATAAAATTCATGAAAAGGTTTGCAAAAAAATTTCGAAGTATAATAATTCTGATTGGATACTGCTTTATAGGCTTAGGATTTGTCGGGCTTGTTGTAATATCAGTTGCAATCTTGAAAACAATGTTCCAGTTCATGCTCGCCCCAAAGACAACAGCAACAGGCATGTGGCTCATCTATCCGGGCACCAATATTCCAGGAATAGGATATCTTTCCTTCTGGTACTGGATAATAGGACTTTTCATAATAGCGCTTGTGCACGAATTCGCTCACGGCATAGTTGCTTCAGCTCATGGGCTTAAGATAAAATCCAGTGGCTTTGCAGTACTTGGAATTTTTGTTCCAATATTTCCAGCAGCATTTGTAGAGCCTGATGAAAAAGAGCTTTCAAAAAGGCCTGATGTGCAGCAGTATTCAACTTATGCAGCTGGTCCTGTCATAAACCTGCTATTGGCGCTCTTGATATTTGCTCTGCTGCCATATGTCGCTGATGCTTCAAACACAAAGCTGGCTCCATTTGAAACAACAATAACTGAGCCAGTAGGCTTTACTTTTGATGTAACAAACACCACAATGCCTGCTGCACAAGTAGGGCTTTATACAGGAGTTTTGATAAATAGGGTTGGAAATGAGAGTGTAACAAATGCTGACAAATTCGTGGAAAGCCTTTATTTCTGTACAAAGTCCGGGCAAAACATTTCAATTGGTAATGAAAACAAAACTTATGTGATAACAACAACAGTAAGCCCTTCTGACAGCAGCAGGGGATATATTGGAGTTGAAAATTTAAAAAATGTCAGAGTTGTAAAGCCGGAATACAAAAGGATTGTAGGAATATTCTACTGGTTTAAGGAACTCTTTAAGTGGCTTTTCCTGCTGAACTTCTTCATAGGACTTGCAAACCTGCTTCCAATATTCGTGACTGACGGCGCTAAAATACTGCAATTGGCAATATCAAACTCAATGAAAAACAAGGAAAAAGCAATAAAGATATGGAAGTTCGCAAATGCTCTGTTCCTGTTCTTAATAGTTATCGGACTCCTGTCCAGTTATCTAAGAAGGCTTTTC
>CAYQKJ010000180.1:0-2155 GCA_964418195.1 uncultured Methanosarcinales archaeon
AACATGAATTAAATACCTGCGCTGAGGAAAAAAGAATGAAACAAAAGCCGATTATAGAATTAAGAAATATATGGAAAATATACCAAATGGGAGAAGCAAACGTGTATGCATTGCGTGGAATGAATTTAAAAATCAATAGAGGAAAATTTATCGCGATAATGGGGCCTAGCGGCAGTGGAAAGTCAACTGCCATGAACATGATAGGATGTCTTGATAGGCCCACTAAAGGAACAGTTCTCCTTGATGATAAAGATGTATCAAAGATGAATGAGTCAACCCTTGCTCAAATAAGAGGGAAAAAAATAGGATTTATTTTCCAGCAGTTCAATCTTATTAATACTTTTAATGCAATTGAGAATGTGATGCTGCCTCTTATGTTTCAGAACATTCCTAGACAAGAGCAGCTGAGCAGAGCAAAAGAACTCTTGAATTTAGTCGGGATGGGTGCACGAGCAATGCATAGACCTTCTGAACTCTCAGGAGGTGAGCAGCAGAGAATTGCAATTGCCAGAGCTCTTGCAAACAATCCTGAGATGATACTTGCAGATGAGCCAACAGGCAACCTTGATTCAAAGACAGGCACAGAAGTGATGGAGTTGATAAGAAAATTGAATTTAGAGAAAAATAAAACAATAATTCTGGTTACACATGACAAGAATCTTGCTAAATATGCTCAAAAAATACTATACTTAAAAGATGGTTACATAGTAAAATCTTTGTCAGGAGATTAATGGTAAATTTTGATTAAAATAAACATCTAAACAAAAAATATGAATAAAAGGGTGAGAACATGGAAAAAATATTTAATGAATTAAAAACAAAAAATATTTGCGGAATATCTGAAGTAAAACTGATATCAACTTTCTGTCTGCTTTCAATCATATTCTTGATATTTGCAACAGCAGCGTCTGCCACATCTTATGTTGCTTCTCCTGAAGGCAGGGCAATAAGAGTTACGCTGATAAATCAGGAGCCGAATCCTGTCGATACAGGGCAATATGTCAAACTTAGATTCAGAGTTGAAAATATAGGCACGGACACTGCGAAAAATGTGGTGTTTGAAATAATGCCGAAATTCCCATTTTCATTGGATCCCGGAGCTGATGCTAAAAAGGAGATAGGAACATTAGAAGGGGTTCAGACAGGCAATGAAGCAGCGGAATTAGAATACAGATTAAGGGTTGACAAAACAGCAGTTTCTGGCAGCAATGAAATAGTGCTTAGGTATAATATTGACAGCGGGAACTGGATTCAACTGCCTGCATTTAATGTGAGCATCAGAAGATATTTCCCTGGACTGTCAATAGAATCTGTAAGCTTACAGCCCGAATATATTGCTCCAGGCAGTCAGGCAAATCTGAGTATACAGATTAAAAATCTTGCAGATTCTTTCATGAAAGACATTTCTGTGAGCATAAACCTTTCATCTTCAGCAACACCATTTATCCCCATAGGCTCTGGAACAGAGAGGAAAACATACCAGATAATGCCTGGCGAAGAAAAGACTTTCGCATTCACGCTATTGGCATCTCCAGACGCTGCACTTGGAATCTATAAAATTCCTCTTTTGATAACATACAAGGATGATGCAAACAATAATTACTCAAAATCCGACATTATTGGCGTGATAGTTGATTCAGAACCGGTAATAAGCGTTAACATCTACAACACTGCACTATATACCAGCGGAACAAAAGGAAAAGTAACATTCAAGATAGTAAATTCAGGCTCTGGAAATGCCAATTTCCTTACAATGAAAATCAAAGAATCCAAAGATTACAAAGTTCTTTCTGATAGCGAGGAATATGTTGGAGAGCTTTCTTCTGATGATTACGACACTATCGATTTTACAATGTTCATAGAGAAAACAGATAAGGATTACATGATTATTCCTGTGACATTGGACTTTTCTGATACCATAGGAAATCATTACGAGAAAGATTACGAGGTAAAAATGCCTTTGTATTCTTCCTATGAACTCAAGAAATATGGGCTGAGCAAAGGCAACAGCAGCATAGGCATTGTTATAATGCTGTTTATAATTGTAGCAGGCATCCTTATCTATAGACAACGACGGAAAATAAAACACGGCAAAAGCGCAAAGCACGATTAAAACTATGATGTGTATGTAATTATTTTTTTTAATTATTTTATC
>CAYQKJ010000181.1:0-2140 GCA_964418195.1 uncultured Methanosarcinales archaeon
CCATATAAATATTTCAGTAATTTATAATAACCTTTATTTAACAAATAATTTATCATAACCTTTGTTTAACAATAATCTTTTTAAAATATTCAAGCAATTTATTCTGTGATGATAATAGGAATAACCGGGCCCTTAGGCTCTGGAAAAGGAGTGTGTGCAGAATATCTGATGAAAAGAGGCTTCAAGTGCTATTCTCTTTCAGATGTCATCAGAGACGAGATACGGAGCAGAGGGGAAGCTGTAACAAGAGACAGCACTATCAAAGTAGGGAATGAGCTGAGGGAAAAATATGGCGCAGGAGTGCTTGCAGAAAGAATTCTGAAAAAGACAAACGAGGACCTAAAATCCGGAATAAGAAACATAGTTGTTGACAGCATCAGAAATCCTCTTGAGGTTGAGAATCTTAGAAAGCTTGAGAATTTCTTCTTGGTTGCAGTTGATGCTCCCCAGAAAATAAGGTTCAGGAGAATAGTGCAGAGGCAGAGGGAAGGCGACATTTTTAGATGGAAGGATTTTGTGGAAAGGGACATGTTTGAGATGAAAAATCCAGGGCAGTCAAATCAGCAGATAGCTGCCACTATGAGAATGGCAGATGCTGTGGTAATAAATGATTCCACGCTCAGGAATTTTTATGCAAAGATTGAGAAGGTGCTGAAGAAATTCAGCATGCCGAATGCGAAAAGGCCTGATGTTGACGACTACTTTCTGAAGATAGCTTCTGTTGTTGCAGAGCGCTCGACATGCCTGAGGCATCATGTTGGCGCAGTTGCTGTAAAGAACAAGCAGATAATCAGCACAGGCTACAATGGAGCTCCCTCTGGGCTGAAGGACTGCCTTGAGCTGGGATGCCTGAGGAACAGGCTCGGAATAAAGTCAGGCACAGAGCAGCAGATCTGCAGGGCAGTGCATGCAGAGCAAAACGTAATCATACAGGCTGCAATACACGGCAAGGACATAAGCAATGCAACAATATACTGCACTCACACTCCATGCATAATATGCGCCAAGATGCTTGTGAATGCAAAGATAAAGAAATTCGTCACTTACAATACCTATGCAGAAGAAGCTTTCAGGAAATTATTTGAAGAGGCAGGCGTTGAGGTTGTGATGAGGAAAAAGCCAGAAGACAAGATATATTTTCTGGAGTGAACTGCATCAATGCATTCTGAAATCCAAAACCACAAGATTTTTAAATAAACCGCATTTTCTCTCTTAAATTCTAAATGCTAAAAAATTCCAAAAAGATTAAAAAATAGGCATTAAAAGATAAAAAACAATAAAAAGGAATTAAAATGAAATCACAAAGTGTAGAACCTTCAAAGCTCATTCCTATAATTGCAGAGGAATTTAAGAAAATAGAGGAGCTGAGGCCGCCTGAATGGGCACAGTTTGTCAAGACAGGAGTGCACAAGGAAAGACCTCCTGTACAGAAAAACTGGTGGCATATCAGGAGTGCTGCAGTGCTGTTGTCAGTTGCAAAATTAGGGCCCATAGGCGTATCAAAATTGAGGACAAAGTACGGCGGCAAAAGGCATCGTGGCTACAGGCCGGAACACTTCTTCAAGGGAAGCGGAAGCATAATAAGGAAGATACTTCAGCAGCTGGAGAGTGCAGCCCTTATTGAAAAAACACGCAAAGGAGTTCACAAGGGCAGATCGCTTACAAAGAAGGGAAAGCAGCTGCTTGACAGTGCTGCGGAAAAATCAGCTGTGCAGCAAAAATAAGATTCATTAGCGACATTCATCAGCGAAAACTCATAAGTAAAAATAATTCATTATTTCCCATCATGCCTGACGAAGAAATTGAGAGGATAAAGCAGGAAAAGCTTAGAAAACTTTACGAGCAGGCAGATCAGGAGCAGCAGACAAGTGAGGAAAAGCAAAGGCTTCAGCAGGAAATTGAAATGCTGGAGCAGACAGTAAAATCAAGGATGACCAAGGAAGCATTGCAGAGATACTCAAACATCAGGATTGCGCATCCGGAGCTTGCGCTGAATTTGCTGCTTGTTTTGGCAAGGGCAATCCAGGCAAACCAGATTGGCGTGATTGACGATTCACAGTTGAAAGAGATACTGAAGCAGATGCAGTCTGTTGAAAAAAAGGATTTCAACATAAAGATAAAATAACAAAATCCTGTGAAG
>CAYQKJ010000182.1:0-2137 GCA_964418195.1 uncultured Methanosarcinales archaeon
AGACAAAACCATTTTAAACCTAAACATTTAAATAGTAGAAATAATTAAGTTATTATGCCTATTTATGAATTAATGAAAAAGGATTGGAAAACTTACTGCCTAATGTCTTCTATAATTTATATTGAAGAAATGAGCAAACCCACTGAGCACATACAAATTAAAAAAGCAAAAAATAAAACATATCATTGTTTATGCTTTCATTCTATTAGATTAAAAATGAATAATCCAGAAGTAACTAAAAAAATTTTTGACATAACCAAAACTTGGGAAAAAGCAAAAGAAATGAAATTTATTGGAGAAACATTTAACGATGTTCGAAAATGCAATTTCGACAACCAAGATTATTTCTACTTGTCGCCCCAATGGTTAAATGCAATTCTTTCTGAATGTGGAACAATCCCAAACAGATATTCCTTTGAAACTGCACTCAAAAGAGTAGAACATCTTAAACAATATCCAAAAATACACATCGACCTAAATAAAAATCTTTTTAATATCTTACTAAAAAACAAAAAACTTGCGGCAGGTGCATTTGTAATCAGCTTAGATTTGGAGTGCAGAGGAGTTCAAAATGGAAAACCAACCCTCTGCATGAGCGAAAAGTATAAAGATTTTTTAGAGTTTATGCTAAAAGTAGCCAAGATATGGGGTTGGACAAAAAATATTGAGCTTTCCTCGGTGAATGTGGATTATAGCCGAAACCTTGGAATAAAAGCATCACCCCAATTTGAAATAAGGATAACCACGGAGGGATTAAAGGAAATTTATTTACTTGCTGGGCCTTTGGCAGATTCTTTCAAAGATGAGTGCATAAAATTTAATATAAATCGATCAAACAACTTCCAAAAATTTGGCAGAACCCTCAAAAGAGGTGAATCGAAGGAAAAAATATTTCAAGCAATTAAAAATGGAAAAAACTTAACTTCAACGAATTTGCAATTCATAACAAATATAGGTACTGATGTTGTTTTAGATCATCTCCGTAACCTTGAAAAAGAAGGAAAAATTAAAAAAGAAAGGAAAGGAAAGAGATATATCTGGAATAAAAAATAAAATGGCAAGTACTAACCAATCACCCGAGTATCTTGATGCTGAAAAAAGATATCTTAATGCTCAGACAGATGAAGAACGCCTAGAGGCTTTGAAACAGATGATGAGCTACATGCCCCAACATAAAGCCGGAGAATCATTACGTGCAAATCTAAGGTTACGTTATAAAAAACTTAAAGAAAAAGTGGAAGTGCAGAAGAAAAAGAAAAAAGCCTCGAGCAAACCAGGAATTAAAAAAGAGGGCATTCAAGCAGTTATTATAGGATTGACAAATTCAGGAAAATCCTCTCTCTTATCTAATTTAACAAATGCCAAACCAGAAATCAATAACCTAGATTACACAACCCAAAAACCAATTATCGGTATGCTTGACTTAGATGGAATAAAATTCCAAATAGTGGACATGCCTGCAATAAATCACGAGACTTTTGATCAGGGAACAGCAAATGTTGCAGATATCTTGCTTATAATGATAACAGACTTAAAAGATTTAGAAAAAATATTTCCTTACCTAATCAAAACAACAGGAAAGAAAATAATTCTATTCAATAAGTCAGACATCCTAAGCGGACAAGAAAAAAGAAAAATTCAGGCAAATCTTCAAAGCAAAAGATATGACTTCTGCATGATATCCTGTAAAACTCATGAAGGAATTGATTCTCTTAAGAATAAACTTATTGAAAATTCCAACATCCTCCGGATATACACCAAACAACCAGGCAAGCAGTCTGATAAAGACCCTGTTTTGATGAAACCAGGCTCAAAAGTAGGAGATTTGGCAAAAAAAGTCTTTCACTCTGACATAAAAATAAAAGAAACAAGAATAACTGGCCCATCATCTAAATTCCCAAATCAGACCATAGGATTAAAGCATATCTTGAAAGACAAAGACATTGTAGAGTTTCATACTGAATAAATGAAATTCTCCAGTAATATATGTATTCATAAGACAACAAATAAAAAACTCTGCAGTGCTAAAGCACAACGTTGTGCAGAGAAATAGTATAAACAAATAACTCAGAACGTTCAAGAATAAGCTTCCTTCGCTAATTTCAAAAGTTCTGCCCTATTTTTTCTGAAAATAGAT
>CAYQKJ010000183.1:0-2118 GCA_964418195.1 uncultured Methanosarcinales archaeon
GAATAACAATAAATTTTGAGCCAAACTTACACAAAGAAATTGAGCTCAAGGTTATAAATAATGAGCATAAGGATATGAGAGTTATGCTTGGTGTAATGGGAGAGTTAGCAGATTACATAAATTTGAATGCAAAATCGCTTGATTTTAAAGCAGTTGAAGAAGAAAAAACCTTTACCTACACAATTGATTTGCCTGAGAAATTGCTTGCAGGAGAGCATGATGCAAGAATAGCTGCTGCAGAGTTGCCTCCAGAAGGCGTTGAGGAAGGCGTGTATATAGGAGCAACAGTTGTTGTTACTTCGCAATTGCTTGTCAAAGTGCCATATCCTTACAAATACGCACAACTCAGATTGACAATTTCAGAATCAGATGTTAATAAGACAACAAATTTTTGGGTTGAGGTTGAAAATCTTGGCGAGCAGGATTTAGTTAATATGCAGGCAACAATTGAAATCCTCTCTGCAACAAATGATAAAATTGCAATACTAAAAACAGATATCAAAACTATTGCAGCAAGAACAAAAGCTGAGTTAGTTGCAAGATGGCTTGCAAATGTCAATCCTGGAAATTATCGTGCTATTGCATCACTTGCCTATGATGAGGGCAAACTTGCAACAACAGAAAAAACTTTTGTTGTAGGCACATTGATGATTGATGTGCTTGATATTTCAGTCAGAAATTTCAGGCTAGGAGATATAGCAAAATTTGATATAACAGTAGAGAGCAAGTGGAGTGAACAAATTAGCAATGTTTATGCAAATCTGCAGATAGAGGATGCAAATAAAAACCTAATTGCAAATGTCAAGACACCTTCAATTGATATGCCTCCTCTCAGTAGAAGCGTGCTTAATGCTTATTGGGACACAGCAGGGGTGAATGAAGGCATTTACTCCGGCAAGTTGCTTTTGAACTTTGCCAATCAAGTTTTAGAGAGGCAATTAAAAACAGAAATAACACTTAACAGCATTAAAGTTGAAATCCTAGGTGTAGGCATTACTGCAAAAGCAACAGCAGCAGAAACAGGCAGGCAGAATTTGATGTTTATTCTTGTTGTGCTGCTTGTTCTTATCAATCTTGCCTGGTTTGTCTATTTCAAGAGGCGAGAGAAGAAATAGACAAATTAGTTAAACCAGTAATTTGAAAAAATTTATTATGAAATGAAAAATAAAAGAAAATTTACAGCAGAGCACAGGAAAAATATTTCTTTGGGAAAAATAGAATTTTTCAAAAGGCATCCAGAAGCGAAAGCAGCAATAGGAAAAGAAAGAAAGGCATTTTTTGAAGAGCATCCTAAAATAAAGGCAAGGATGATAAATAAATTAAAGAGGGGATGGACAAAGGCAAAAAGGAAGGAATGGAGCAGAAAAACAAAAATGCTTTACGAGGAAAGGCCAGAAATTCTGAGAAAAATAAGAAAAAAAGTTATTCAATTCAATAAAGCACATCCAAACCAAAACAAGCTGTTCGGCTTGAAGACATATTTCCATTTGCTTGTTGATGAGGAAGCAAGGGAAAAAGTGATGAGAGGCAGAAAAAATCCTTACAACAGGACAATACCAACTGCAATAGGCAAAGTGAGAAGCAAATACGAGAAAAAGGTTGCTGATTTTCTTTCAAAAATGCATGATTACAAAACAGAATATGAGACAAGAAGGTTATATTTTGAGGGTTATGAGAGCAATCCTGATTTCTTTGTAACAAGCAAGAAATACAAGAATTTCATGTGCATTGTTGAGGTTTATGGCTTGCATTACATGGCAGAGAAAAAGAAAAGGGAAAAGCAATATTACTACAAAAAATACCATCTGCCTGTGATAGGCATCACACCGGCAGAAACATACAATCTTAGCTATGCTCTAGAAAGAGAAATTGAAAAACTCAAAAAAAGCAAATATACAAAAATCCCATATATAAAGAAATTTGAAAATCCTTTCTACACTTTAAGGAAAAGCAAAAAATACAGGGAAAAATATAAAGAGCTGAAAAAAATGTTAAAGGAGCAGCCAAAATTAAGGAAAGAAATCAGAAAAATCCTGATAATGATAAGGGAAATAAAATCAAGGGAAAAGAGTTAAAGATATTTTTTGAGGCAACGAAAGGTTTAAAAGGGAGTTATAC
>CAYQKJ010000184.1:0-2108 GCA_964418195.1 uncultured Methanosarcinales archaeon
CATTCAGAATAAGGAAGCAAATCAAGGAGGTAAATTAAAATGACTAAAATTATAGGAATAGATTTGGGAACTTCCAACAGCTGTGCTGCTGTTCTGGAAGCTGGAAAGCCAGTGATAATTCCAAGCGCAGAAGGAGTCACCTACGCAGGAAAGACAGTTCCGAGCGTGGTTGCATTCACAAAAGACGGTGAAATGCTTGTGGGAGAGCCGGCAAGAAGGCAGGCAGTGTCAAATCCTGAGCGCACACTGACTGCATTCAAGAGAAAAATGGGAACAACCCATAGGTACAAGATTAACGGCAAGGAATACACTCCCCAGCAGATATCAGCATTTCTGCTTCAGAAAATAAAGAAGGATGCAGATGCATTCCTTGGAACAGAAGCCAAGAAAGCAGTCATAACAGTTCCTGCATATTTTGACGACAACCAGAGGCAGGCAACAAAGGATGCCGGAACAATAGCAGGGCTAGATGTTGTAAGAATAATAAATGAGCCGACAGCAGCATGCGTTGCTTATGGCTTGGACAAGTCAAAAAAAGAGCAGACAGTGATGGTGTTTGATTTTGGAGGAGGCACTCTTGACGTCACAATAATGGAATACGGGCAGGGCGTTTTTGAGGTAAAGTCAACTTCTGGAGACACACAGCTTGGAGGCACAGACATGGACGAGGCGCTTGTGAATTTCGTAGTGAAGGAATTCAAAAGACAAGAGGGCATAGACCTAAGCAAGGACAAGATGGCTATGCAGCGCCTTAGAGAGGCAGTTGAGAAAGCCAAGATAGAGCTCTCAAACGTGCTTGAAACAGAGATAAACCTTCCCTTCATTTCTGCAACCAACGAAGGGCCGAAGCATTTGCTGATGAAGATAAACAGGGCAAAGCTCGAAGAGCTTGTAAATCCAATTGTGGAAAGGTGCAGGAAGCCTGTAGAGCAGGCAATGTCAGACGCGAAAGTAACAAAAAATGATATTAACAAGGTAATCCTTGTAGGAGGACCTACAAGAATGCCTATTGTGCAGAAGTTTGTGGAAAGCCTTGTAGGCAAGAAGATTGAAAGAGGCGTAGACCCAATGGAGTGCGTGGCAATGGGTGCAGCAATCCAAGGAGGAATATTGGCAGGAGAAGTCAAGGACATACTTTTGCTGGATGTGACTCCATTAAGCCTGGGAATAGAGACCCTTGGAGGAATATTCACAAGGCTCATAGAAAGAAACACTACAATTCCCACAAAAAAGACGCAGATATTCACAACTGCTTCTGACAGCCAACCAGCAGTCTCAATCAGAATATTCCAGGGCGAGCGCCCAATGTCAGCAGACAATAAGCTGCTGGGACAGTTTGACCTTGTGGGAATACCGCCCGCTCCAAGAGGGATTCCGCAGATAGAAGTGACATTTGACATTGATGCGAATGGCATATTGAATGTGTCTGCAAAAGACCTTGGAACAGGAAGGCAGCAGGCTATCACAATAACAGCTTCTACTAAACTCAGCGAGGCAGATATAGAAAAGATGAGAAAAGAGGCAGAAGCCCATGCAGAAGAAGACAGACAGAGAAAAGAGGATGCAGAGATAATAAATCAGGCAGACTCTGTGGTTTATAGCACTGAAAAGCTGCTGGATGAGATGAAGGGAAAGGTAGATGACAAGAAGCTTGACGAGATAAGAGAAAAAATCAAGGAATTGAAAGAGCTGAACGATAGCCAGAAAAAGGATGTCAGCAAGATAAAGCAGAAGCTTGACGAAGTGAACAAGATAATACAGGAAGCATCTGTAGAGCTTTACAAAAAAGCCCAGAGTGCTTACTCGCAGCAGAATGCAGGGCAATACGCTGGCGCTAATGCTGAAGCAGAAAATGAAAAGGAAAGTGAAGAGCAGGAAAGTGGAGAGCGGGAAAGCAAGAGAGGAAAAGGCAAAGTTTATGACGCTGACTACAAAGTAGACGAAGAAGACAAGGAGAAAAAGAAAAAGAAGAAGTAAGAAAAAGAGGACAAAGTAAGAAAAAGAAGAAATAAATGCAGTCAGGCATAATCAGGCGACCAAGCCATAATTTTTGTTATCAAAAATTGCGAGAATACAAAAAAATCGAAGATTTTTTGTACATAAAATGC
>CAYQKJ010000185.1:0-2096 GCA_964418195.1 uncultured Methanosarcinales archaeon
TCCTTTTTGATTAACCTTTTCTTAAAAGGTTATTTTTTCCTTTTTGATTAACCTTTTCTTAAAAGGTTATTTTATACTTGAAAATGAAGTTGAAAAATGATTTTTTGGTTTTGTTTTTTGAAAAATGTTTTCTCTCAGCTACAAATTATCTTCAATTTTTTCTTTTCCTTTCAATTATTTTGCCCTTGCCGATTATTTTCTGTCGTCCCTTTTATTTACTGCTCATACTTGCTCTTGAGCACAAGCTTTGGATAAAGGCATAATGACTTTATCTCGTCAATCAGAAGCTTGAAGGCATAGCTGATTTCAATGTCAGTGACTGCTGATTCATCACCGCAAACAGGGCAGTAGGATTTCTTCCTGTGCCTGTCCTTTATTGCAATCATCCCGCACTTCTCGCAGATTGGCACAACAGTCCTGTCAGAGTCAAACCTCTCCTTTAGCAGCAATGAAGCACCATGCGCTACAAAGCAGTCTTTTTCCATCTCTCCCAATCTCAAGCCTCCTTCTTTTGCCCTGCCCTCTGTCGGCTGTCTTGTCAGCAATTGTATCGGGCCTCTTGCCCTGGCATGTATCTTATTAGCAACCATGTGCTTAAGCTTCAGATAATACATCTCGCCGATGAAGATTCTCGCCTCTAAAATCTCACCGGTTTCTCCATTGTATACTGTTTCCACGCCGTTTTCCCTGAAGCCGAGGCTTGCAAGGGTTTCCCTCAAATGCTTCTCAGGCTCAGAATCAAATGTTGTTCCGTCAATGATTCTTCCGCTGAGCGCTCCAACCTTGCCGCCGATGCATTCTATCAGATGGGCAATAGTCATTCTTGAAGGAATGCCGTGGGGAGAAAATATCAGGTCAGGCACAATTCCAGAGGCTGTGAATGGCATGTCTGCCTCATTGACTATAAGCCCTATCACTCCTTTCTGCCCGTGCCTTGATGTGAACTTGTCTCCAATCTCAGGAATCCTTTGGTCCCTGATGTTGACCTGGACAAACTTGTTTCCTTCTATATTTTCTGTAAGCAGGACAAAATCCACAGTACCCTCTTCGCCGTGCTTGACAGCAACAGAACTCTCGCGCCTCTCGCTTGAGGAAATGTTGAACTGGTCCAAACTGCTCAGGAATCTTGGAGGGCTTGTCTTTCCTATCAAGGCATCATCCTCCTTGACTCTGATTTCTGGAGAAATTATTCCGTCCTCCTCAAGATATTTGTAAGCATTCTCTGACCTGTAGCCCTTGACGTCCTTGTCTGGAATGCATATATTGTCTGTGAGCCCGCCTGGGTATCTGAGCTCCTCTGCCACAGAAGGCCTGTAGTATGTGCTTCTTCCAAAGCCTCGCTCGAGAGAGCCCTTGTTGATTACTACAGCATCCTCCATATTATAGCCCTTCCAGCTCATTATTGCAACAACAATATTCTGGCCTGCAGGATGCTTCTCGTAATGAGAAAGCCCTGTCATGATTGTCTGAACTACCGGGACTTGAGGATAGTGAAGAATATTAGTGTCCATGTCCATCCTTATCGGAAAGTTTGTGGCATAAATTCCCAAAGCCTGCTTCTGATTCTTAGAGCCTGCATTCAGTCTTGCGCTCTGGTCGTGATTGGCATAAGGCACTAGAGAGGTGCATAAGCTCATCATGCTCATCGGCATTATCTCCAGATGAGTGTGCTCTGGAGTCAGCTCATGCTCAAAGAAAGCAACATAAGCATTTTCCTCCTCAGCAGCATCCAAATACTCTATCACGCCCTGCTTTACAAGGTCAGACCATTTCAGCTCGTCGTTCTTCAGTTTCTTTACATGCTCCTCAGTAAGCAAGGGCTTGCCGTCCTTGACGACAATCAAAGGCCTTCTCAGTCTTCCGTGCAATGTTTCTATGCGCACCTCACTGGTTTTCTCGTCATAGAAAATATTGACTTCAGGAGGAATTTCTCCTTTTCTCCTCTTTTCCACGAAGCCTTTTGAGAATTCCTTTGGATCATCAGCATTTCCTACAAATCTTCCGTTAATGTAAACTTCTCCCATTTTCACCATTACCCTTTTGAATTTTTATTTTTTAATAGCAGTTATTTTTTAATTTCTTTCTCAGCTACGAAT
>CAYQKJ010000186.1:0-2095 GCA_964418195.1 uncultured Methanosarcinales archaeon
GATAATATCAAATAATTAAGACTGAAGTGATTAAAATTGAATAAATTAAGATTAAAAACAGATTAAGATTGAATAATCAGGATTGAAATAATGATGGTGAACAGAATAAAATGGAAATAGTTTTTACAAACCCTGCGAATCTCTGGATGCTTGTGACCATACCGCTGCTGATAATAACGCATTTTTTTGTATTAAGCGCTCTAAAGATAAGGGCTTTCAGGTTTGCAAATTTTGAAGTGATAAAGAGGATAGTGGGTCCTGTAGGCAATGAAAGAAATGTGCGTATGATTTCAAGCAATACACTGCTTTTTTTGCTGAGAGTTTTTGCTTTATTGTTTCTGATACTGGCAGCAGCAGGCATCACACTGTGGTATCAGGGCAGAGGCTCTAAATTCAGCTATGCAATAGCCATAGACGCCTCCTCAAGCATGCTGGCAACTGACATCTCGCCAAACAGGGTTGAAGCAGCAAAAAATGCTGCAGAACTATTTGTAAAACAACTTTCAAAAGCTAAAGTCGGTGTAATAGATTTTGCAGGGGCAAGCTTTGTGAAGCAAACAATTACAGATGATATGTCAAGCGCGAGAGCATCCATATCAAACATAGAAGTTGAGAATGTCGGAGGAACTGCAATAGGAGATGCAATAATAACTTCAACAAACATGCTGGCACAGGAGGACAATGCCAGGGTCATAATTCTCATCACAGATGGCCAGAACAATGTGGGCGCTGACCCAAAAGAGGGAATCGAGCATGCCAATAATGAAAATGTTGTTATCTACACAATAGGCATCGGCTCTGAACAGGGTGGCACTTTCATAAAGACAGAGCTGGTGTCAAAATTAGATGAAGAAACATTAAAAATGATTGCAGAGCAGACGGGCGGCAGGTATTTTAGAGCAGCTGACGAGGAATCACTACAAAACGCTTATGCGGAGATAGCGGCAGTCTCAACACAGAAATTATCTTTAAAGCTTTCAGCCCCTTTCATACTGGTTGCAATAATACTAATCTTTATTGAATGGACATTGCTGAATACAAAATACAGAACATTGCCATGAATAATTAAAAATACTTCTTTTTATAATTTTTTCTTATTATTGTCTGTGCACATATCTTTTTAACTCATACTTCTTGCACTCATGATTTTTTAATATTTTTTAATAATTAATCTTTTTTTCTTTTTGTCATGGCGATGCTAAAATTTCGTCGCAATACAAATTTAGCATATACTCTATTTACACACTTAATATTGGTAATAAAAAATAGAATCAAATTTGACATAAACAGATTTCTAAGCTGTATAAAACACTTAGTTCAGAATTCACCCAGCTTTCTCTGTTCCCTCATTTCCTTCTGAAGCTTCCAGGGAGCCCAAGATTTCCTGAAGTGCCTTGAAAATAGAGGATTGTGCCAATGCTCTTCGACAAATTTCTGAGTTACTGGATCAGAAGGGTATCCTGAGCCGAAATCAATTCCAATTTCTTCCTTTATTTTTTCTATCTCACTGTCTCTTATTACTTTTGCAAGGATTGATGCAGCGCTCACAACAGGATAGTTGAAATCTGCCTTGTGCTCTGCTCTTATTACTGTCTCTTTCTTTATCAGATTTCTTTTTATATAATTCTCATAGGATTTGGTGTTTGGATTTGGGCAGTCCAGGATTGCTTCATCAGGGTTTAAGAAATTTATTATCTCTGCGGTTTTTTTTGCTTCAAGCCAGTTGAGCTTGTTTTTTGATACAGCCCTGTCAATTTCTTCCGGCATTAAAATTATGCTGTAATAGTTGTGCACAAACTCTTTTATCTTTTTGAAGAGCTGTTCTCTCTGCTTTTTTGTCAGCAACTTTGAGTCCTTTACTTCCATTGCCTGCAATGTTTTCTTTTTATCAGCATCTATTACAATGCCGCATATCACCATGGGTCCGATTACAGGACCTCTCCCTGCTTCATCCACACCGCACAGATATTTCATAAAACGAGGAATTGCAGCATTTGTTTTTAAAATTATCTGCCTAGGTTCAAAATAACTCTAAAATTGTTATAATATACCACTAAATAGTGATTAAAATAGAAAAATTTAAAGAGGGGTTATT
>CAYQKJ010000187.1:0-2090 GCA_964418195.1 uncultured Methanosarcinales archaeon
CAGTAATACCAGCTGCTGGCTTAGGTACAAGGTTTTTGCCTGCAACAAAGGCAATGCCGAAAGAGATGATGCCCATAGTTGACAAGCCAGCCATTCAATACATAATTGAAGAGGCTGTTGATTCAGGAATAAACGACATCTTGATAATAACAGGAAGGGGCAAAAGGGCGATAGAAGACCATTTTGACAAATCCTATGAACTTGCTGAAGAGCTCGCAAAAAAAGGCAAGTATGATGTGCTGAAAACCCTTAAAAAAATAGAACTGCTTGCAGACATACATTACATAAGACAGAGAGAGCCCCTTGGCTTGGGGCATGCAATATTAAGGGCAAAGAGCCATGTGGGAAATGAACCATTTGCAGTTTTCTTGGGAGATGATTTGGTAAAGTCAAAGGTGGCCTGCATGAAAAGGATGATTGAGCTTTTCGGAATATACCGTTCGCCGATAATAGCTGTTGCGCCTGTTGAAAAGAAAGAGATAAGCAAATACGGCGTTATTAAAGCAAAAGAGGCAGGAGATGTTTTTGTGATAGAGGACCTTGTGGAAAAGCCTCCTGTAAATAAAGCGCCTTCAAACCTGGCGATACTTGGAAGATACATATTAGTTCCAGAAATATTTGACATCCTTGAAAAAACCAGGCCTGCAAGAAGCGGGGAAATCACCTTGACAGACGCCCTTAGGACTCTGAACAAAAAAATAAAGCTCTTCGCATATAAGATAGAAGGAAAATGGATGACTGTAGGGGACAGAATAACATATCTGAAAACGGTGATAGAGTATGCACTTGAAAGGCCTGATGTCGGGGAGGAATTGAGGGCATATCTTAAAAAAATATTATGAATGAGCTCCTGCTAAATTTTGAAACATTTGGGACAAGAAAAAATATTTTGATCAAATCACATTTTTATTTTATCATCTTTTTATTAAGCTTCATAAATTTAATCTAAAAATACGTAAAAAAAGACACATAATCAAGTAAAAAAGCATCCCTAATAGGTATAAAAGTAGTATCAGAATCTTACTTTGTACGATAAATATTTAAAACTGAATTCTTTCAAACAAAACTGCGAAATGAAAAAGAAGATATCAATCACGATTGAAGAGAACGTAATGAAAGAAATTGATGCCATAGTTGACAATATCTATATAAGAAATAGGTCGCAGGCAGTTGAGTTTTTGGCAAGGAGCGCTCTTGGAGAGAGAAAAACAGCTGTAATACTTGCAGGAGGAGCTGAAAAGAGCCTGAGGATTGGAAATGACTATAGGCCAACTGCAAAGATGAATAAGAAGAACGTAATAGAGATTGCTGTTGAAAAATTAAGCGCAAGCGGCTTTAAAGAAATATTTGTAATAGCAAGGCAGAATGTGCTGACGAAGATTTTTGAGATATTAAAAGACGGCTCATTATACGGAGTTAATATCAGTTACATAGAAGAGAAAGAATCAAAAGGCACTGCAGATTCATTAAGGCTTGCACGCGGCAAGATAAAAAAGACATTTCTTGTGGTGTATGCAGACATAATCTTCAATAAAATCAACATTGAGGAATTGTGGAATCAGCACATAAGGCAGAATGCGCTTGCAACCCTTTTGCTGACAACATCTGCCACGCCTTCAGAAAAGGGAGTGGTGATTGTTGAAGGCAGCAAGATATTGACATTCTCGCAAAAGCCAGAAAATACAGAAAATTATGTTGTATTTTCTCCGATATTTGTTGCTGAGCCTGAGCTTCTAAATTACAGGGGAGAAAGCCTTGAGAATGATGTTTTCCCAAAGATAGCTGAAAAAGGACTTCTTGTAGGCTATATGAGTGCGCAGAGGGAAATGCACATACACTCTGAAGAGGATGTAAGAAAATTCTCCAAATAGAAAAAATTATTCGCTGAAAATTTCTGTCAAAAAAGTGCTTATGCATTAATGCGCATTAAACTTTTTAATAATTTGAAAAATATCTGGCTTAAGAAAAGATTTATTTGTTTTCTGAAATAATTTTCTGAAAGAAGTAATGCAACATCATACCTCAGTTTTCGGATTGTCAATTATCCCTACCTAAATCATAGATTTTAGGAAGGGGCTTGTAACTAACAT
>CAYQKJ010000188.1:0-2083 GCA_964418195.1 uncultured Methanosarcinales archaeon
TTTACGGGATTAGGCAAATCCCTTGGTTACGCTCGATTAATACGCAAGGGCGTGGTAGAAAATGCAACCAATTAATGAAAGTCCCGTCCGGCCCATATTATCATGCTTGCTGATATCCAAAAAGCAAAAAAGGTTGATAGGAGAGTTCAAAATGACCAAGAAGATAGAGCATGCGCTTGTGCCTGAACACATAAAGCTCAACCAGAGCGAAAAGCAGGCGCTTCTGAAGCAGTATGGCGTCACTGAGAATGAATTGCCCAGGATTCTGAAGAAGGATCCAGCAATAGCCCACTTGAATGTCGAGGAAGGGGATGTTATCAAGATAATAAGGAAGAGCCAGGCATCAGGTGAATCAGTTTTCTACAGGGTGGTAAAGAGTGAATGAGGCTGGAAGGGTTTTGTGCAGGAAGTATTTTGAGGAAGAGTCATTTGTAAAGTCAGACATAGAGTCATTCAACAATTTCATAGACTTCGGGCTGCAGCAGATTGTCAACGAGAACAGGGAGATAGAGCCGACTATAATTCCGCACAATGTTGATGAGTACAAGATAAGGCTTAACAAGATAAGTGTTGAGAATCCGCAGCTAGTTGAAGCAGACGGAAGCAGCAGGCCTGTTTTCCCATTGGAGGCAAGGCTTAGAAAAATCACATACGCAGCTGCAATGCGCCTCAACATAAGCGTTCATATCGACGGAGTTCAAAGAGAGGAATTCACTGCATACATCGGCAACCTTCCGATAATGCTGAAGTCAAAGCAGTGCCACTTATACAAATTAAACCGTGAGGAGCTTATAGAGCACGGGGAAGACCCTGACGACCCCGGCGGATATTTCATAATAAACGGAAGCGAGAAGGTGCTCGTAAAGGTAGAGGACCTTGCTGCAAACAAGTTCTTGGTGACAGCAGGCGAGATAGGCCCAAGCAAGTTCATTGGAAAGATATTCTCAGAGAGCGGCGCCTTCAAGATTCCCCACACAGTTGAGAAGATGCGTGACGGCATCTTTTACCTGACATTCACAAGAGTGAGGAGGGTGCCTGTTGTTCTCGTTATTAAGGCATTGGGCCTCACAAAAGACCAGGACATCATGAATTTCATAAATCCTGATGTCCAATATGACGAAGTTCTTATCAACCTTTATGAGTTTGCTGATATAAATAATGAGGAAGATGCCCTCGATTTCTTGGCCAAGAAAACCGGAATAACACAGCCGAGAGATGTGAGGCTGGACAGGATGAGGTCAATAATTGACAAGTTCCTTCTTCCGCATCTTGGAACAAGCCCGCATGACAGGATAATAAAAGCTTACAATCTTTGCAAGATGATTAAGAAGTTCCAGCAGATCAGCACTGGCGAGGTTCCTGTTGATGATAAGGACCACTATTCTAATAAGCGCCTGAAGATGAGCGGCGACCTGCTCGCTGATTTGTTCAGGGTTAATTTCAACATGCTAATCAAGGACATGCTGTATAATTTCCAGAGAATTGTCAAGAGGGGAAAATTCCCGTCATTGAGGGTTGTGATAAGGGACAAGCTTCTCACCCAGAGGATATATTCCAGCATGGCAACCGGCGCCTGGGTTGGAGGCAGAAAGGGAATAAGCCAAAGAATCCAGAGGCTGAATTTTCTTGAGACAATGTCCCATCTGCAGAGGGTTGTAAGCCCGTTGAGCGCAACCCAGGAGAACTTTGAGGCAAGAGAGCTCCATGCAACCCATCTCGGAAGATTATGCCCGATAGAAACTCCTGAAGGAACCAACATCGGATTGAAGAAGAACCTTGCACTGATGGCAAGCGTTTCACAAAGCGTTCCGGAAGCTGATGTGCTGAAGCAGCTCAAGGATTTGGGATTCAAGCAGCTTAAATGAAAAAGAAGAAGAAAGAAAGAAAAAAATAAGAAAAAAAAAAACGTTAATAAAAAAAGCGTAAAAAATAGAATTTATGCCAATAATAATAAATAAAAAAAAGGATACGAGATCAGACAAAATAATAAAAAAAATCTTTTCAAAAAACCATAATAGAAAAGTGGCTAGTAAAAGATTAAAAAATTCAAAGTATGCTCAATTAAAAAATTTAATGATAAAAA
>CAYQKJ010000189.1:0-2028 GCA_964418195.1 uncultured Methanosarcinales archaeon
GTTTTGAATATTCAAAAATAAATTAGAAAATTGAAAGCATTTGCAAAACAAAAATTGGGAATAAAACTCCTGCATTCTAGAAGTTAATAAAAATAATATTTTGATAAATAAAATTTTTAACAAAGAAAAAATATAAACAGAAATACCTACTCATAAAAGCTCTTCAGCGGCTTTTCTTTCATAACCTTTTCCTTTTCAGGCTTTTTCTCAATTCCTAGTTCTGTCAGGAATTCTTCTTTTGCCCCTGCCCTGAAGAGTTTCTTCATTAGCTTTGCCATCTTCTTTGGCTCTTTCCTGAAGGATGACTTTTTGATTATTTTCTCAACCATTTCATCGTCAGAAGCCATCTGCTTCATCAGTTCGTTCTTGTCAATGTCCTCCATCGCCAGGCTCTTTAATGCTTTTTTGAAGCGTTTTCCCCCGATGCTTCTTATCAGCTCCGGCTTGAGAAAGAGGTATTTGAATATCTGTATGCTCCTCGTGACTGTGTTCCCGTAGTTCTGGCTGTCCAGCTCCTTTACAACTTCAAAGAGCACCCTGTTAAAGGGAAGCACTGCCACATCTTTTATGGATTCTTTTGCAATCTTCGCATTTGTGATAAGAACATTCTCGCAGACAAAATCTCCGGCAATGTATTTCTTTAGCACTTCAGCAAGCTTTTCTTTCACATCTCTGCTGTTGAACCTTTTCTGGTATTCGCTGACAGGAAGCTCTCCCCTGAGGGAACAGCTGACTTCCACGTGCTGCACCTTCTCAACAACGCCTTCAGAGAATTTTATGGCCAGAATATCAATTACGCTCTTGCCTGCATTTATGTCGTTGATTGTGAAGAAACCGTTGTTATTAAGCCAGAGATTAACTATTGATTTCTCTGCCTCCATAACATCACCCCCTCATCTTATTTTTTACTTAAAACTTTATAAATCTTTCTTAGCAAAACCAACCGGCTTCAGGTGCAAATATAATACTAAGATATAATAGTATACTGCCAAAGCGATAAATTTAAATAGTCTTTAAATTTAAAGCACCCACGTTAAAATTAAATCACGGGGACAATAAAAAAAGGTAATAGAAAAAATAGTAAAAACATGCTGTATAAAAAACAAAAAGACCTGAAAAATTGGAACCCACTTTTTCTGCAGGGGCTTTAAAAAGCCGTTCTTTTTGCACGGAACTGACTTTTCAGGGCTCTATAGGTTTTTAGCTAATCCAGTCCGCAAGCAAAATTGCGGGGAGGTGTAGCGAAATGGCGTATGAAGAAGATGAGGAAGAAGGGGGAGAAGACGAAGAGTGGTAGTGATTGAAAAAATATGAAAATATTTTGTTTTTTTATAAGATTTTTTTATGATCCTGCATCATGCTGAAAAGCATGGCAAAACATAGAATCACAAAAATAAATAATCAAATGAAGAGGTAGAGAAGCATGAAGCACAAATTCGAGGAAGAGGAAGAAGAGAAGGAAGAGGAAGAATCAGAAGATGAAGGGGAAGACGAGTTTGGAGATACTGGCAAGGATTGGTAATCTGAATAAAAAAAATAAAAAATTTATTTCAAATTTTTAAAATTTATTTTTTAAGCATCTCCTCAATTTTCTTTAGAACCTTGTCAATGGCGAAGAAGAGGTTTCTATCTGTAATGCTTGCAAAGGTCGGTCTGCCTCCGGCAATCAATTTTGCGTTAAGCTCATAACTCCCTGCCTTCTCAACATCATGTATGGCTTTCATGCTCAGGCTTAATTTCTCAAAATCCTTAAGAAATTCAGAAAACTTTTTTGCATATGTGCCTACAATCTTCTTCACAACAACCAGCTGGGCCCTGTCTATCTCTCCAAATCCTATAAGTTCTATGTTTCCGCCAAGCTGCATGCTCTCCATAAAATCACCTCTTCTGCTCTTCTTCTGCTCTTGTGAAATAATAAGTCTGCTAAAAATATAAAACTTTCCCTTTTAATCATACAGATTATGGTTAAAATAATATGCCAAATATAAAGGATAAGATTTATAAATTTGAAAAGAATATACTCAAGTG
>CAYQKJ010000190.1:0-2010 GCA_964418195.1 uncultured Methanosarcinales archaeon
ATATTATTTCTCAATTATCTTTTTTGAATTTCATTTCTTAAGAATTTTATTTCTTGAACATCTGTATTATCTCTTTTGTTGTAGTGGCTTCTTCTGCGCTCTTGTTCTCCCTGTAGTTCTTAAATCTTGGGAATCTTATTGCAAGCCCCTTGCCAATCTCGTCAATGCCGCAGGTGTGAATTGGGCTCTTTGTGATTTCTGCTCCGACAACTTCCACAACAATCTTCGGCTCAAACCAGTAGTCAGCTTCAAGCTCTGAAAGCACTCTTGCAGGCTTTTTCTCAACAAGATGCTGCTTGAATTTTTTTGGAAGCCCTCCTAAATTTTCATCAGTCAGCCCTGCTCCCAGCTTGCACACTGTCTCAAACCTGTCCTTCTTGTCATTGTAAGCTGTGCATAACAAAGCGCCATAGGTGCCTGACCTCTTCCCTTTTCCTGCAAATGCTCCGACGACCACCAAATCTAAGGTATCTCTCAATTTTGCCATATAGTCCTTTTTCCACTTTATCCAGAGCCACTCTCTTGCGCCAGTCCTATATACTGAATTTTCAGCGCATGACTTTGCAATAATGCCTTCACATCCCCTCTCAAGCGCCTCTCCAAAGAATTCCTCTATCTCATCAAGGTTTTCGCTTACAATCCTCTTTGCCAATTGCACTCTGTCAGTCTCTTTTGTAATTTTTTCAAGTGCTTTCCTCCTTTCAGGATAGGGCTCCTGAATGTATGACTTTCCATTGAGGTAGAGAAGGTCGAAGAGGAATATGCACACAGGAATCTTCTTGACATATTCTTCTATTCCATATTTTCTCTTTCTCTGCATCACTGTCTGAAATGGCAATAGTTTGCCGTCCTTGTCAACAGCCACTCCTTCTCCCTCTATTATGAAGTTCTCTGCCTTGACATTCTTCCTGACATTCTCAACAACATCAGGATACTGGCTTCTTATGTTTTCCAGGCGTCTTGAATAGATTATGATGCCTGATTTTGTCTTGTGAACCTGCATTCTTTCTCCGTCGTATTTTTCCTCTGCTGCAATCTTTCCAGGTATCTTCTCCTGAATGAGAGTTAATGTGTCAGCTCTTTGTGCAAGCATCATCTTTATCGGGCTTCCAAGCTGTATTCCTATCTTCTTAACTCCTGAAACCCCTGATTTTGCAATCGCCTTTGCAACCAATCCAATATCGCTGCACATATTGTAGGCTTCTTCAAGCGCTTCTTTGCTTTCCTTGCTGCCTGTAAAAGCAATAGACAAGCTGTCCAGGATTGTCATTGCAGCAACTCCCAGCCTCAAAGTTCCAAGCGAGATTCTAACAACATATTTCGCCTCTTCAGGGCTTGCCCTTTGAAGCATTGCAGCAAGTATGTTTGTCTTGGTGTCCTGGCTGCCTGTGCCTGATGATTCAGCAATCTTTCTCAATCCTGAAAAGACGTCTGCCACAGAAAGCTCTTTTGTCTCTGTTTTGAAATATGAAGTGAGCTTGTTCTCTCTCTTTATTTTTATTGACTGCGCAACCAAGCCAAGGTCTCCCTTTGTTTTGAATAGCTCCTTTATTTCAGATTCTTCCTTTCCAGAAGCAGCTGCTATTGCTCTTACTACCATTTTGTCTGCAATTCCTAGTTCTGTCTTTTTATATTCAGCATCTATCATGCCCAAGGTCATGTAAGCAATTACATCAATCTCTTCCTTGGGGCATTTCTTGAAGAACTCTGAAAGAATCCTGCGCATCTCATTTCCTGAGCTTATTTTCTCCAGCTCTTCATAAACCTTTACAAGCTCAATGAATTTGATATCAACCACCCCATTCACAACTTTCAAAATTAAAAATCATCTTCTCCTCTCTTACTATTTTTAATATATTCTTGACTTATTTTTCTAATAAGCATAGAAGCATTTCCATATGCTTTATAACCCGCTTCAAGTGCTTCTTTAAAAGTGTCCCAGAATCCTAAAGGTTCTTTTCCTGCAAAAACAGTCCATTTTCCTTCATGCTGTTTCAACATGTCTGGCAA
>CAYQKJ010000191.1:0-2001 GCA_964418195.1 uncultured Methanosarcinales archaeon
CCTTTTCAAGTATAAAATAACCCTTTAGAAAAGGGTTAATCGAAAAGGAAAAAAAGAACCCTTTAGAAAAGGGTTAATCGAAAAGGAAAAGAGAAACTTTTAGGAAAAGGTTAACGAAAAAGGAATAAGAGAATTGAATAGAAAAATAATGATTCATAGCCAAGAAAAAAGAATAAAATTCATAGCTGAGGAAAAAAATGAAACTTAAGATTTATGCTGATGGAGCGTGCTCTGGAAATCCCGGAATTATGGGAATTGGCATAGTGATAATTTCTGAAGGCAGTGTTTTGAAAAGCGTCTCAGAAAAAAAGGGCTTTGGCACAAACAACAGGGCAGAGTATCTGGCAATCATAAGGGCTCTTGAGGAAGCTCACAGGCTCAAAGCAGATGATACAGTCATATTTTCAGACAGCCAGCTCATTGTAAGCCAGCTGAATAAAAAATACAATATAAAGTCATCAGAACTTAGGAATCTTGCAGAAAAAGTTTATGCACTATCAAAAAATTTCAAAAGTATAAAGTTTGAGTGGACTTCAAGGGCAAAGAACTCTGATGCTGACACACTAGCAAAAGAGGCAACAAAAAAGAAATTATGAAAAATCTTATTGAAACCAAAAACTAATCAAAAAATCATTAAAATCGAGTTATTGGCTTTTTTTTATTAATTCTGTTTATTATCTGATTTTTTATAGAGTAATCAGTATTGACGCATTTTTTATAAGAAAATTATGGTTTAAATCATTTAAAAACATAAACTGAATTTCAGAATAGGAAAAAGAGATTGCAATAAAAATATTTTAATAATCTATTTGGGAAATCATACCCTTGCCTTTTTCTTAAGCCAGCTTATTCTTTTTCTGAAAATTTTCCTGAACTGTGCTCTTTCCTTCTTTGCATTCATCAGCTCTTTTGCAAGCTTCTCATCTTGCTGAACATCGTTAATCCACGCGGCAAAGTCGTTCTTCTCATTGTTGACATGGGATTCAAAAACTTCCTTTGGCATGTCCTTCAGTCTTTCATAGAGTTCAGGAACGCTCTTTATGTTTGTGTTATCGCAGAGCCAGAAAGCCTTGCCTTCAGGAACATCTCCAAGCACTCTTAAAGCATCATCTCTCTCCAAAACAGCCATATTTCCACCCCTTTTAGCGATTTTTACTGACTATAGCAATTTTGCTGTAGTATTAATACTTTTTTATCCACTCCAAAGAGAAAATTGTGAATTGGCATTCGCAATATTCTATATATTTGAGAATAAGAATGTTTATAAGCAAGTTTTGGCTATAATTATCTTGAGGTTATTTCTAAGATGATAGAGCAGGACATATTCAGTAGCATAGAGTATCTGGAACCGAAGTGCCCTAAATGCGGCTCTGTCCTGAAATACGGCGTTAATACGCAATATGATGACGAGGCAAAAAGCCATGTCTGCCTGAAATGCGGCGCTGTGCTGAAATAAACTTCTATTAAAAATTTCTTGCATTTAGCGTGATTGTAGTAACTATATTGTAGTTACAATCAAAAGATTTATATACTACTCATTCTTATATTCTCTTAGGTGATGATGAATGAATGCTCTTGAAGAATCATTAAAACTCAGTCCCGAAGAACTAGCAGAACTCTCAAAAAGAAAACAAGAAGAAATTAAGCATAGAAAAAAGAATTCTATTCGCAAAAAAATAACTTCTACCGTTCTAAGTTTTGTTGTTGGTGCTGGCATAGCCTTAGGCACACTTGCTTATAAGCCATCAAAAGCTATTGCGCTTGGAGATGAGCTCCCAAAAGTTGAAGCATCAAGCCCCTCATGGTATTTGTTGCAGAATCAGCCGTTGGAGGCAATAATAAGGGATATTCAAAAGACAGACATACGGCTGGATATAGGCAAGACGCTTGCCACAATAAATTCAATGAATTATACTCTGGATGCAGCCCCTTACATAAAGAACTCCAGGACAATGGTGCCTGTGAGATTCATTACAGAAGGGCTGGGCGCAAATGTGGGCT
>CAYQKJ010000192.1:0-1993 GCA_964418195.1 uncultured Methanosarcinales archaeon
ATTCATAGCTCAAAAATATATGACAATAAACAATTAACGATGCAAAGAATAACGCAAAAATAAAAAACGTGATAAATAAAAGATTCATTATAATTATGAATAAAAAAAGAGGTGACAGTATGGAAAATAATTCTCAAAAATTCAGCCATGAAAGCAAGAATAATGATGGCGTTAAAGAAATTCCAAAAAAAGCAGACTACCTCTTTGAAGTTTCTTGGGAGGTATGCAACAAGGTAGGCGGCATATACACTGTTGTCAAGAGCAAAGTAAGCTTTATGCTTGAGCATTACAAAGAAAACTATTTTGCAATAGGGCCTTATTTTCCGAATAAGGCGGCTGGAGAATTTGACGAAAAGCTACCTTTGCCTAAACTAAAGAAAATTTTTGAAACATTGGATTCTGAAGGAATAAAGTGCCATTATGGAAGGTGGCTTGCCAAGGGAGAGCCAAACACAGTGCTGATTGATTTTGAACAGTATGTCAAAAATAAAAACGAGATAAAAGGGAAACTTTGGGATGACTACAAAATAGATTCCTTAGGCACAGAGTATCATGATTATGACGAGCCGGTAGTTTGGGCAACAGCAGTAGGCCGCTTCATAGAAGAGTTTGCAAAAAATTCAGAAAATGAAAAGATTGTAGCGCACTTTCATGAGTGGCTTGCAGGAGCAGGATTGCTTTATCTAAAAAGCAGAAAAGCAAATGTTGCAACTGTGTTTACAACTCATGCCACAATGCTTGGAAGAACACTGGCTTCAGCAGAAAATCTCTATGAACTGATTGGAAGGGTTGACCCTGACAAGGAAGCTTACAATCACAAAGTCCATACAAAATACCAGACAGAAAGGGCTTGTGCGCAAAATGCAGATGTATTCGCGACAGTCAGCGGAATTACGGCAATAGAAACAGAAGCGCTTCTCAAGAAAAAACCAGACTTGCTGCTGCCAAACGGCTTGGATTTGGACAAGTTTCCAACCTTTGAGGAAATCTCCATAAAGCACAAACTATTCAAAAGAAAAATAAAGGAGTTCCTGATATACTTCTTCTTTCCACATTACTCGTTTGACCTAGAAGAAACATTAATCTACTTTATATCAGGACGGTACGAGTTTCATGACAAGGGAATTGACATATTCATAAAGGCGCTCTCAAAACTCAATGAAAGATTGAAAAAAGAAGATTTCAAAAAGACAATAGTTGCGTTTTTCTGGATTCCGGGAAATGTCAGAAGCATAAAACAGGAGCTTTTGGAAAACAGAACTTTATACCAGGACTTGCGCGAGTCAATAAATGACAACATTGAAGACATAAAAAACAGTGTCATATACCTTTTGGCATCTCACAGAAATATAAAGAGGCAAACACTCTTTGATAAGGACCTTTACTATGAGATAAAATTAAAGACATTCAAGCTGATAAAAAAAGGAAAGGCCCTCATTTCAACTCATGACCTCTATAATGAGGAGGAAGACCAAATAATAAAGGCATTAAAAGAAGCAAAGCTGGAAAACAGTGTGGAAGACAAAGTCAAAGTAGTTTTTTATCCGATGTATCTAACCGGAGCAGACCAGCTGTTAGATTTGAATTATTATGAAAGCATGCTGGGCTCTCATTTAGGAGTTTTCGCTTCCTATTATGAGCCTTGGGGCTACACACCTCTAGAAGCAGCTGCCTTGGGAGTGGCTTCTGTGACAACTGACCTGGCTGGCTTTGGAATGTTTGTGAAAGAGATAAAGAGAGAGAATGATAATTATCCTGGAATTTTTGTGCTTGAACGCTTGGAATCAACTGATGAAGAGACTGTCAAAAAACTTGCTGGGGTTTTATATGACTACAGCAAACTTAATAGAGAGGAAAGGATAAAGAACAAGATAGAGGCAGTGCGCCTCTCAAAGTTTGCAGACTGGAAGATATTCACAAAGAACTATATCGAAGCGCACAATCTTGCGATTGAAAGAAGATTTGGAAAATAAAAATTAGAAATCAAATAAAT
>CAYQKJ010000193.1:0-1990 GCA_964418195.1 uncultured Methanosarcinales archaeon
GCTGTATGCTGCCGACCTTCTCAGCAAGCTTTCCCATCTTTACAAGCCCAGGCCCAAGTTTCATCACCTGGCTCTCGATATCCTTTATATCCTTGTCTAATTTTTTTATGTTCACACCAAGCTTCAGCTTGTCATTCAGAACCTTAACTAATTCCCTTGCCCCTCTTATGCCTATATACATCGGATGCCCGCAGGTTTCAGCAAGCAGAGTTATTGCAGGAATTTTCTTCTTTTGTGAAAGCCCGAGCAAAAGCCCTGCCGCCCCTATTATCGGGCCTACAACCCCGTAGAGGTTGCTGTCAACCTTTGTTCCTTTTTTGTATTTGTCTATGATTGACTTCTGATTGCCTGTGCAGAAAACCTTTGGATGCTCAGGCACCTGGCTTAGCCCTATTCCGCCTAGAGTTATTATTTCGCTCCCCTTAAACTTTTCAAACAGCTCAATAATCTTCTCTGCAAACTCATAGGAAGTTGTTTCCTCAATCGGCTGCACGTCTCCTGCAAGAAGCATCAAATCATTATTTCCCTTCATCTTCTTATAATACATTTTGACTGACGGCAGTTCAACAAGATTGTCCTCGTTCACAAAAAC
Source organism: uncultured Methanosarcinales archaeon (assembly GCA_964418195.1). GTDB lineage: Archaea > Nanobdellota > Nanobdellia > Woesearchaeales > 0-14-0-80-44-23 > CAYQKJ01. Next base: position 593 of record CAYQKJ010000193.1, read on the forward strand.
AGAATGCGGAAATGCATCAGAATGTATTGTACACAGCTTCTCCGGCTTTATGTCCTCAATTATAAAGTCAACAGCTATCTTTCCGACATTTCCTATTCCCGGAAGCCCTTCTATCAATATCGGCTTCTTAAGCTTAGCAATATTCCTGCTTGCAAATTCAATCTCCCATCTCATAATATGTGAGAGTTTTGTCATTATTTAAAAAGCTTTTGAAATATCGCAAACAAAGCATATTTCAAATATCTTCGTTATCAAGGAGTGGTGAAAATAGAAAAATTTATATAGAACTTGCAACCAATATAAATTTATGGCGGAAAAATTCAGACTTGATGAAATAAAAAATGCAGATTTGCTGATATTTGACTATGCCCCGAAACTGAAAATTGCAGGCACATTCCATTCTCTAAGCGATTCTGACAAGCAGACATTGGAGAAAATGATAGATGAAAGCGATTTCGTGGCTGTGGAATATGACAAGTATAGGTTTTACGGAGATGATTTCACATTCATGCATAAAAATAAGAGAGATGCGAATAAAAAAGAAAACAAAGAGCAAAACATTGTGTATGTCCCAAAAAAACAGAATGTTGTATACACTGACTTCTTGGAAAAATCTTATGTCAATATCTTTCTCTTGTTAAATTCACTAGCAATTCAGCAAAATGTAGAAATAGTTAATGAAATGTCTGAAAATGAGAGGGATGTAGATGGCAACGACATGGAATTCTGTTTTTTCAATGCTTTGCAAAATGGAAAAAGGGCTTATATGGTAGACATTCCAATGTACAAAACTTTGCAGATGCTTGTAGACGAACTTTCCCTGAAAGAGAAGGTAAAGCACATAGCCTCATTGATTTTTGGGGAAGCCCCTTTTGAAAAAGCTGATGATATTCTTGATACAAGAAGGGAAAAATACATGCTGGACGCGATTGAAAGAGAGGAAGGATGCCCAATCAGTGAATTAGACAGAAACGGTCTGCTTGTTGTCGGCTATACCCAAGCATATAATTACCTGAATTCTCTGAAAGATAACGAATTGAAGGAAAAGATAAAATCTCAATTCTTCGTGAAAAAAGAAAATGCAGATAAATAGGATTGGAAAATAATTACATTAACAAATGGGCCCAAGGTGCTTCAAACCAATCCTTTGCGAAAGCATTGATGGAAAGTAAGGCTTTGCAAAAGCATTAATGGAAAGCACCAATCCTTTGCGAAAGCATTGATGGAAAGCACTTAAGTTGGGCGTTCTTTCAGAAGCCCAACGAACTAACACGCCAAACTAATATGCACACACGTAAGCTTTGTCGTGGGGCTTTACGCCCCACTTGCTCTTGCGCGTCGACTGAGCGTAACCAGTCGAGCGTAACCAATTATGGAGCTGCTGGGACTTTCATAAAT
>CAYQKJ010000194.1:0-1983 GCA_964418195.1 uncultured Methanosarcinales archaeon
TCCTTCGGGACATGCCGGGTTTTATTTTCTCTTTAATTCTCTCTTTTGCTTTTCTTATTGAGCCCGAGGTTATTATGCTCTTCACGATTATGTTATTTCCGTATGGGACACTTGAGCCATTGGTTTGGATGCTCTTCATTGTGCAAAGCGCTGCCTTCAGCAGCTCTACATAGCTTCTCTCAATCCTGATTATGCCTCTCTGCAACTGCTCGTCAAAATTGTCCGGCATTAAATAAGGATTTGCCTTGGCATATTCAATCTCGCCAGCCAATTCCATGAATCTTTGCGAAAACGAGCGCGAAAATTCTGAAAAGCCGATCTTTCTGTTGTTCTGCGTAATAATTTCAAAAGCAACATAGCGGCTTTTCTCTCTCATGGAAGGCATCAATAATTTGACTCTTGAATGCGCAGCTTTTATCTGCATTCCAAAACACCTTTTTTGCAAAATGCTCGTCAACAGACAGTGTTTTATGCACGTCCAGCCCGATGATTTTATTTAAACTGCTTGCCTATTTCGCTCTTTTCAATTTTGAAGGCCTGTGCAAAAACGTTTTTCCGAGAAATAACCTTCTCTCTCCTTATCTCTCTGATTTTGGGGTAAAAGTCATATTATTTAAATATTGCGGAAATTGAGAATGTAAGGCAAAAAATAAAATTTAATACTATCTATTCTCAATCACCACAAACTATTTATTTAGGTAGTGCAGTTTTGCTGATTATCTAATTCAAGCGGGGTGTTAAGATTGAAATTTCATAAAGATTCTAAAAAGAAAACTAGTGAGAAAACACTTAAAGGCAAAATCAGCAAACTGCCTGCATTGGATATTCCATTTAAGAAGGGTCTTCAAAAGAAGAGAAAATTGAGAATTTGGAGAATTTTAGGCATAATATTCTTTGTGATAATTGCTTTAGCGCTTATCAATTACAGGACAACTTTGCAATATGCGCTCGATGCGAAGGATTACCTTTCAGGAGTTTTTGGCGTCCATAAGGGAGAGACAATTGCAAAAGTAAACGGGGTTCCAATAACTGAATCTGATTTTGAAAAGCAGTATGACCTATTCTTTTTCATGAGAGGGCTTCCAACAACTTATAAGGTTTTGGTGGACAAGAATATGGTGCTGGAGCAGGTAATTAATGAAGAGCTGTTGCTTCAGGAAGCGCAGAAAAATGGTATAAGTGTATCTGACCAAAGTGTTAACGCAGTATTAAAAGCAGCGATAAACAATAGCGCCTTTACAGAAGAAACACTAATAAGTATACTTCAATCCAGGAATCTTTCAATGAACGACCTGAAAGAATATTATAGAAGGAATATTATTATCATAGCGCTTCTCAACAAAACAATTGAATCAAAGGTAAACATAACTGAATTTGATACTACAATGTTTTACAACGAGAGCATAAGCAGATACACTGCAAAGCCAGGCGAAATAAGGCTTAGGCAGATTGTTGTAAATTCAAGCAGCGAGGCAGAAGCGATAATGAATGATTTGAAGGAAGGTGTCGACTTTGTGGACCTGGCTCATACCTACTCAATTGATGCAGATTCTGCATCTTACGGCGGAGACCTGGGATTTGTCAACAGGACAGGCATTGAGGAGAAAGAAGGAAAAAATGTTGCAGATGCTGCTTTTTCATTGAAGATTGAGGAAACAAGCGCTCTGATAAAATCAGATGACAAATACTACATTCTCAGGAGAGAAGCAAACATAATATCCTATGAAGAGCTTGAGCCTGTAATCAGACAAGGGCTTGAGAATGCCATGAGAAATACCTTAATAACAGAATACATGGCTAACTTGAGGGCAAAAGCGAAAATAGAATACTTCTCATGGGCTGCTCCAGAAAATGCCACTGAAGCAGGAACAGGAATAAATGAAACCACACAGACTAATGAGACAGCCGCAATAAACTCTACAAGTGTCCCTTAAATGATTATTTAATATTTTTAAATTTTAAATTTCTTATAATATTTTATTC
>CAYQKJ010000195.1:0-1980 GCA_964418195.1 uncultured Methanosarcinales archaeon
ATTTATTATCTTTCCTTGTCTCCCAACATTGATGACTCTGGTGCTGCCTATCTTCTCTTCAAGCCCTTCTGCTTCATGGACATGGCTGCATAAAAGTATATCTGGCTTGAATCTTTCAACTGCTCTTCTCACTCCAGAGCTTCCCTTGAAGAATCCGGTGAATTTCTCCATTATTGTTTCAGAAGGATGCACATGTGTGACCATTATTTTTTTCTTGCTGTCTTTTATTTTTTCAAATCCCTTCTTCAGCAGTTTGTAAATTTCATCCTCTTTCAGCTGGAATAATCCGATGTTGGCACCGCCTGCTCCAAAAAGCCCTACATCTTTGCATTTTATTGAATAGCCGTGCAGATTTGTTGCTCCATAAAGCTCTGCAAGAAAATCAGCAGTGGCAACAGTCTCGTGGTTTCCTGGAATCAGAACAACTTTCTTCTTCTTTTTTATGAAAGGGCCAATGAGGTTTTCTGTAGAATGCTCTGCATATGTTATATCTCCACAGATGACCACCAAATCAACATTTTCCTTTTCTGCTTTTTCAGCCAATTTCTTGGCAAGACCTATATCACCATGCAGATCTCCAAATGCAAGAATTTTCATTTTATTCCTACTAAATTATTTTTTATCTTTTTCCTTGGACCTACTGACTATTTCTGTTTTTTCTTTTGAAAGATTGACTATTGTAGAAGGATATCCCTTTTTTTCTCCTTCGTAAACTATAAAATCCATTTTTACCTTTATTTCTGGATGCAGGTTTTCAAGGGAAGTCATGAAATCTTCTCCAGAAATATTTGCACTGGTGGTTATTATCGGAAATCCCAATTCTTTTACAAAATCAGCAAACCAGTGATTTGGAATCCTAACACCTATAGAATCCCATTCATTATTCACTTCTTTTGCAACAGGGTGATTTCCTTTTTTTATCTTGAATATCAAAGTGTAAGGACCAGGAAGCTTGTCAATCCATTCCTCTGCATGTTTTGGAACAAGGCAGTTCTTATGAATCCAGTCCTTTGAAGGAACCATTATTGAGAATGGCATTACGTCTCGCTTTTTTACCTTTCTGACATTATTAACAGGTCTTGATTGTGTTGCAATGCAGCCTATCCCGTAGATTGTGTCTGTTGGATGTATGAATAATGCGCCTTTCTTTATCTGCTCGATATATCTTTCCTTGTTCAGTAGCAGTTCTTCTTTTGAAAGCACTTCCATAATTGCCCAAGAATAAGCACTTATTTAAAAAGTTTGCGCATCAATCCGAGCAGACTTGTTCGGGATAATAAATCATAAAATTTACTGAAATATAAAAATAAAATAATTGATATAAATTAAAAATAATAAATTATGAATTAAAAATTAACACGTATTACAATTTGGATTTTTTAATATAATTAGGCATAAAGAGAATAAAAGTATTAAATAAATAAAAATAAAATTATTTTTTATCATAATTTTTTTATCTTTGAACTTGCAATTTACCTACAAATTTTGATAGAAATTTCTATTATCTCCCTTCCTGTTGAGATTGGAACATTGGCGTAGTCAGAAGCATTACATAAATCAGTGCCAGTTGTACGTATGTCATCAAAAAGTTTTGTGTTGCCTTTCGTTGCTGAAAAAACATATTTGTCATTTCTTTTTCCAAGCGTGTTTTTTAAAATGTCTGATATTGTATCGTTTGCATACTTGCATGAAATTACGCCATTGCAATTTATATACCTAAGATTTCTTGGTTTCGCGCAGTCAATAAGCAAGTCACCTATTGAGATGCCTTCGCACCCTGTATTGGTTTTTGTGATGGTGTTGATAAAATTCCAGGCAAGCTTTGTATAAGTAACATCTGTTTTAGTTGTTGAGAGCGTTTCACTGCTTTTGAACCTAAGTACAAAGAGGAGAATAAATATTATCATCACAACAACAATGGCTATTCCAAAAATCTCTGCCTGTCCTTTATTGTTCTTCTTGAATCCTCTCATTTTTTTC
>CAYQKJ010000196.1:0-1968 GCA_964418195.1 uncultured Methanosarcinales archaeon
TAGTAGAAATCATAATAATTTTACAATCTTTTATAAAAAAATGAAGCTAAAAAAAGAAGGTATAAAAAAAATTAATTTAACTAATTAAACCAGATTAAATAAAATTCGAACAAAAGGGACTTACAATATGAATTTCATGAATCTTCCAAAGGAATTTTGCACAGAAAAATCAAGATTCTGCGTTATGCCAATAGAGTATGAAGGAAAAGTAAGCTGGAAGAAGGGTGCTTCAAAGGGCGGAATTGAGATAATAAATGCCTCAAGGCAGCTGGAATATTATGATGAGCAGTTCAATACCGAGCCTTTCTTGCAGGGAATACAAACGTTTCCAAAATTGAGCATTGCAAACATGAATGAAGAAAGAGCAGTTGGACTTATAGAAAAGAAAATATCAAAAATAGAGCTACAAAATAAATTTCCAATTTTTTTAGGAGGAGACCATTCTGTCACAATAGGCATTGTGAGAGCAATGGAAAAATTGAATGATGATTTTTTAGTCATAATCCTGGATGCGCATTCTGATTTGAGAGAATCTTGGAACAATTCAAGATTCAACCATGCATGCACAGCAAAAAGAATCAATGAAAAGCATGATTTACTGATAATAGGATTGAGAGCTCAAGACATTGATGAGCATGAATTCATGAAAAAAAGCAAAAATGTCAGGGCAATAAGGGCATATGAATACTCAAAGGATAAATTGATTAAAGAACTGACGCATTTAAAGAAAAATGTATATGTTTCAGTTGACGCTGATGTTTTTGACCCTGCATTCATAAGAAATACAGGAACTCCTGAGCCAGGCGGCTTTTTCTGGAATGATATTATTGAAATCTTAGAGGAGATATTCAAAAGAAAAAATGTGATTGCTGCTGACATTGTGGAGTTTGCTCCAATGGGGAAAAGGGAGAATTTCAGTGCAGAAGCCTTTGCATTGGCAAAGCTGTGCTATAAGATAATTGCATTGAAGACTATGTCAAAAAATCGCTAAAAATAGAAAAATTTATGTAGATAAGCGTATAAAATAGCATTGTGGGGTGTTAATGCTATGCAGCTAATATTTCTTGGAACAGCAGGAGATTCCTATGTCACAGGATACCAGCTAAGGGCTTCTGGGGGCATAATCTTCAAGAGCGAGAAAAGGCAGTTCCATATTGACCCGGGACCTGGGGCGCTTGTCAGGGCAAGCGAGAACAAGATAGACATAAGGGACAATGATGTCCTGCTTGTAAGCCACAATCACACAAACCATGCAAATGATGTGAATGCAGTGATAGAAGCAATCAGCCTCTCAGGATTTGACAAGAGAGGCATACTCATAGGTTCAGATGTTGTGATAAACGGCGATGAGAACAATCAGCCCATATTGACAAAATTCCATAAGGAATGCCTGCTGAAATACATGGTTTTGAAGGCAGGGCAGCGTGCAGGAATTGACGATATTGAGATAGTGGCTACCTCTACAAAGCACACTGTTGAAAACATCGGCTTTAAAATACTGCATCCATCAATAACAATATCCTATGTTTCTGACACCTCATACTTTGCCGGAATTGCAGAAGAGCACAGCGATGCTGACATTCTGATATTGAATGTGGTAATGCCAGGAAGCTCAAAGTGCGAGGGCAATCTGAATTCAGAGGATGCAGTGAAAATCGTGGAAAAGATAAGCCCTAAATTGACTATAATAACGCACTTTGGAAAGTCTATGCTTAAGGAAGACCCGATTAATGAGGCAAGGGAAATACAGAAGAAGACGGGCTGCCAGGTGATTGCAGCAAAGGATGGCATGACAATAGATCCCATGGCGTATTCGGCAATCTCAAAGCAAAAAAGAATAAGTTCTTACAAGTAAAATGTTATTTTAATTTGCCTTAACGAAACATTTATAATTTATTCTTAACTATATTCTCTTATGGACTGGACACAATTTGATAGAGGAGTATTTTTGGTTAATGTTTTAGGCAT
>CAYQKJ010000197.1:0-1964 GCA_964418195.1 uncultured Methanosarcinales archaeon
TCATATTATTATTCAATGCCGTAAATCTCAGCATATCTGTTTCCAGGATAACCGTCTATTGCTTTCAAATTGTTCTTGAATGCAATTGCCTGCTCATATTTTTCCTTGAGTTCATTTAATTGCATATGCCCCAATCTGGCTTTTCTTTTTATATTGCTCTCATCAGGCTTTATTCCCCGCATTTTTTCGTATTCAAAGAGAAAATTAGTGTATAAAGCCTTTTTCTTGTTCTGCCAGATTATGATGCCGTAATACATTCCAATAAGCTGCCTTTTATTCTTCTTCCAGAATCCTTTTGGGAGCTCTTTATTGTTGTCCTCATGCCACTGGATAAGCCAGTCCTGCAGATGCTCCTTGTAGTAGGGAACATTGGCGGGCCTGAAATAGGCATCAGGAATAGTGTTTATCATCTTTTTAGTTTCACGGTCCAGCTCTTCTATTTTATCTTCCAGCGACATTTTACCTCATGAATGTCTGATGCTTTCAACTATTTAAATCTTTCGATTTGTTGTCTTTATAGAGTAACAAAATATTTTTGAAAGAATAAAAAGACTAATTAATGTAAAAAAATAAAAATTTATATGAGGCATAATGAAAATCAGTAAAAGTGAATATTAAAAAATAACAATCACTCCGCCACTGATTATACTGTGCCGATTGAAAATTATATGCCAAGAAAAGAATAATATACCAAAAGAAGAATATATTAATATAATATATCATATCAAGACAAAATGATATCATCATAAAAAGACAAAACTAATAAATAAAAGAGACAATACGACAAAAAACCATAAAAAATATGAATACATTATAATATTATAAAAAGAGGGCATAAATAAAACAATATTGTTGAAAAAATAAATAATAAAAAAAGTGATATAAAAAGGTTTTTGATATGAACAAGTTGTTAATGTCAATAATTCTAAGCATTCTTCCAATATCTGAATTAAGGGGAGGCATTCCTGCTGCTGTCTGCAACGGCATACCTTGGTATATTGCGTTTATGGTTTGTGTTGCACTCAACATACTGATAATATTTCCAATATTCTTCTTCCTTGACTACCTGCACAAATATTGCATGAAGCTAAAGTTCTACAAAAAAATTTTCAATAAATACATCAAAAATGCCAGGAGAAAAGCAGCGCCTTTGCTGGAAAAATACGGCATGTTAGGACTTGCAGTCTTTGTCGGAATCCCATTGCCGATAACCGGCGCTTATACAGGGACAATAATCGCATGGTTCTTGGGAATGAACAGGAAGAAAGCCATAATGTCAATAGCCCTGGGAGTCTTGCTTGCAGGGATTATTGTGACTTTGGTAAGTGTTATTGGAATAAGTTCATTAAGGATATTTGTCAAGGGAATCTGCTGAAAAGAAGTACTGATAAAGAGGTAAAAACATCAGAAGTGATGCCTACGAAGATGAAGAGAAACAGTAAGAAAATAAAGAACGAGAACATGCTTCTTGTTTTTGGCGTAATACTTCTGATACTCTGCTTCATATTTGACAAATACATCTTTGCCGCAGTTCAATCTCTCAAAAACCCCTTCTTTGACATCATCTTCAACTGGGCAACTGCCTTCCCAACTGTGTTTGCGATAATGCTGTTCGTGACTTCTCTATTCATGTATGAAAACAGGAAGAGAAAGTGGATTCTGCCTTTGTGGCTGAGCTTCTTTGCTGCAAACATTCTTTCTTACCTGTTGAAGTTCATACTCAGGATTCCAAGGCCTGAAGGGATTCAAATGATAATTCCGATTTTGCATCTCATTGACTACTCCTTTCCAAGCAGCCACGCTGCTTCTGCATTCTCCACTGTGCCTATTCTCGACAGGGAATATAAGGCGCTGAAATGGTTCTGGGTGCTATTTGCATTGACTGTTGCAGTCAGCAGGGTTTATGCAGGGGTGCACCTTCCAAGCGATGTGGTCGGAGGAGCATTATTGGGATATTTTGTTGG
>CAYQKJ010000198.1:0-1953 GCA_964418195.1 uncultured Methanosarcinales archaeon
CATTTATTTTTATAAATTTATTTAGCTTATAAATTTACTTTAGCATTTAAGCCAAAAATATTCGTTTTTAGGCGTTATCTCAATCTTGTGTTGTTGTGAAATCATCATTTCCTGTGTGAAATATTCTTTTCTCGTAATGCAGCAGTTCAGCATTCAGCACTCTTCCTATGAACATGACATGGTCTCCGGTTTCAATCTGGTTTACAACCTCGCACTCCAAATAAGCAGAAGCCTCTTTTATTCTCGGGCAGTCTATCTTTGCGCATTCTGTTTTTGTGAGCCCGGATTCTGCGAATTTGTCTGTCTTGATTCCAGAAGTTCTTCCGCAGAAAAGCACAGCATCCTTGTGCGAAAATGGCATGAAGTTCACTGCGAAAACCCCTGATTCGCTTATGAGCCTGTATGAGAACCTTGTCTTTCCTATGACAATGCCGTACATTGCAGGATTAAAGCTCAATGGAGTGTGCCAGTCAACAGTTATTATATTGTCAAGTATGCTGTCTGATTTTTTATGCCTGACCAGAACTCCATCAGCATTTCCCCTGCATGTCACCAATATGCTCTGCCTCGGATTTATGATTTCAGACACATTTGCCAAGAGTCGCACCTTTGCATATTCAAGAATGATTTTTCTATTTTTTATTTTCCCATATTTGAAATGTTGCTCATCGATTATTTAATGGTATTTATTGAACCATTTAATAGTATTTGTGATTTCATTTGATTATTTTTCCTAATCGAATTTTTATTTATCAGCTATTCTGCTCTTGATTACCCTCTCGATTATCGTCTCTTTGCCAATTAATAATTGCTCTATCTCAGTTCGCATCAAAGATCGCATTAATATTCTTCCTGCAGGATTATCACTCCTATAATGAAGAAAAGCAAGAAGAGCGCTAATGGCAGATAGATGAGAATTCCAGTCAGAAATCCCAGTGAAAAAGAGAGTATCTGGAGCACTATCATCACACTCACAGCATGCAGTGCAATGTTCAAAATCTTCCTGAATCCAAGCTTGTGCTTCAGCCCCTTTGACGCGAGGAACATCAAAGATGAAAACAGCAGCACAAGAAGAATGTATTTTATTGAAAAAAACACAAAAAGGATTATGAAGATATACGGCAGGAACATCAAGGTGATTACTCCGATTATGCGTGCATAATCGTCCTTGTATTTCAGCACGTCAGAAAAGTCAGAGCCGCCTTTCCTTATCATGCGCTCTTCAGGGCTGTATAGATAGCATAATGGCTCCCAGAGCATGCAAGCAAACGGCTTCCTGAAAATGCCCTCATCGCTTATTATTACGTCATACTCTGTGAACGGCGGTTGCGAATAGTTCAGCCCTTTGGATGCATTTAGCGTAGTGTCAAGGACAGCGCTGAAGGGATTTGAAATTATTGGAAGAGTGTCCTTTGTCTTTGCATCCAGCTTAAAGCTTGAAAATTCCGAGAGCTTGTCAGCTGCTGTCTTCTGTATTGAGCCAAACTTTGGAATCATCAGAATAAAGCTTATCAGAAGCATTATGAGTATAAGCTGGAAGAAATAGGTAAAGCTCTGGCTCAATCTCTTTGAGCTCAATCTTGCATAAGCGTCTGGGTTCAAGCTTTTTAGCAGCGTTATTAAGAAATTGAAGATAAAACTTCTCCTTACCTTTGAAAACAGGGAAACGCCTGGTTTGCCGGCTTCTGTTTCAAAATCAGAGGCTTTGCTTTTTTTCTGCTTTACCTCAAACTCCATTGCCTTCCTTTTTTTTCTGAACATAAGGACACTCTCTGTGTATTTTTTATAATTTTTATATACCGGTTTTTTATAAGCGAGTTTGATATTAATTATTTGGTATAATATTTTAATATCTTTTATTTATTTTTATCTGCTATTTATCTTAGTTTCAATTAACAATCATTTTAATAGCTTTATTTTGATTATTTTTAATTCTCACTTAATATTACTTAT
>CAYQKJ010000199.1:0-1947 GCA_964418195.1 uncultured Methanosarcinales archaeon
GAATAATTATTACTATCCAAGCGTTGCTTTTTTGTATTCCTAATTCGTCAGCTGTTCGAATTCCGAAAGAAAGGTTAATTTCCTGAGCATAATCCTTGTTTAAAGAATCCTTGTAAGTCAAAACAAGAGGGAGAATTATTTCGTCCTCTTTTGAAAGAACTTTTATTCTAAAGGACACTTCGGAGAAATCATCAGCATCCAAGTCTCCTATGTAATCTATATTTTCATTTATTACCTCAAAATCTTCATTTTCCTTAAGCTCAGCCAGAAGAAATTTTATATTCCCAACATTATTATTTATCAGGGTTATTTTTACTGTGCCAATATCGCTTCCTCGGTATATCTCAGAGCTTCTTACTTTAGCAAGAATTTTTGCATCAGACAAAACAATAAGGCTCAGTGTTTCGTTTTCTGCTCTTTCGTCTCCAACATGGTTAACGTAATTTACAGTTACAGGAACCCTGTAAATGCCCTCTTCTGCAGATGGCGAGATTATAATCTTGAATTTTATTTCTTTTGAATCTCCGGGAAGCATTTCTGGAACTTTATTTACTGTAAGGTCATTATAGGGGTAAGCTTCTGAAGGAAGGTTTAATTCAACAATGACATCCCTGACAAATTGGGTTCCAGTATTTGTTATTGTAAAGCTTATTTCTGCTGTTTCTCCTGGAGAGACAGATTCCGGAGTTATTTTCATGTTTGAAAGATAAACAATATGGCCAAAGGTAAGCCTGAATTGGTTCTCCAGGCTCATTTCCCTGGCAGAAATGCCGGAGATGCCTAAAATTGCAATTGCAAAAATAATCAATATTAAATACTCTTTTTTCATAATATTATATAGCGTTGGGCTTTAAAAAGTTTCTTAAACCCGTGTTGTCTTGATTAAGCATGGAGCCATACTGGAATCTAATTGAAGAAATCGTGAAGGAATCAGACATAGTTCTTAACATTCTTGACGCCAGACTAGTGGAAGAGTCAAGAAACAAGAAAATAGAGGAAATAATAAAGGAAAAGAAAAGGCCGGTTATTTATGTCCTGAACAAAGCGGATTTAATATCAAGAAAAGATTTGGAGTGGAAAATCGATGATTTAAAAAGAGAAACTGGAAAAGAGATTGTTTATGTCTCAAACCGGCAGAGAAGAACAATAAAAACACTGCTTGCAAAAATAAGGCAGATGTTTGCAGAATATGGAAAGCGCCCTGGATTTGTTCCGGAAATAAAAAAGCCTTATCGCGAAGCAAAAGGAGACATTGTTGTGGGTGTTGTTGGCTATCCAAATGTCGGCAAATCGAGCATAATAAACTCTTTGTCATTCAAAAAGAAAGTTAAGGTTTCAAAAAAAGCGGGCACAACACACGGAATACACTGGGTAAAAGCAGGTGATGAAATAAAGCTCATAGACACTCCCGGAGTGATTCCCTTGGAAAAGCCCGATGAAGCAAGATTAGGAATGATTGCCGCAAGAAGCCCTGACAGGATTAAAGAGCCAGATTTGGTCGCAGCAAAAATAATAAGCATGTTCTTAAATGAAAAAAAGCTTGAAAAGCTCGGATATTTTTACAGCGTAAAAATCCCTGAAGAGATGAACGCTTATGAAATTCTTGAGTTCATCGCAAAAGAGAAAAAGCACCTGAAGAAGGGTGGTGTTGCCGATGAAATAAGAACTGCCATGATGATTGTAAAAGACTGGCAAGACGGACGGCTTAAACTTTAACTTTTTTTGATAATTTTCTCCAATCTTTCTATAAACTCAAACTGCGCAGGATTAATCTTGATTTTTGCTTCTTCTTTTGTGAACATATCTGCCCTGTCGACTTCTGGAAATTTTACCTTTTTTCCTGATTTTGGCGGAAATTCCATTTCAACCATGCTCTGGCACAGCAACAAGCCTGAAAAATCTCCATGAAAAGCCCAAGCATGAACTATCTTGCCTGATTTCTGCTTT
>CAYQKJ010000200.1:0-1936 GCA_964418195.1 uncultured Methanosarcinales archaeon
CCTCTGAAAAGAATAAAAGAAAAAATTTATAAGCAATAAGACATAACCAACATCAAGAGGTGAGTAGCACCTCAGCTGTTTCTGGGGGATTTGAAATGGGAGAGATTGAGGAATATATCAAGGCAAGAAATATTGAGACAGGGAAAACTGGAAAGATTCCGAAGCCGAAGATTTTGATAGCAAATGAAAGGATTAAAGAGTATGTTAAAGATGCGAGCATCCTGCAGGTTGAAGTGAGTGCAGGAGAGCTTGAAAAAATGCTTTCTGAAGTCAAAATTCCCTCGGAGGGAATTGCTGTTCTGATACCTTCACCATGCGGCGAGATGTTTTATATCAAAGGCATAAAGAGCATAGAAATTGCAAAGCCAATTTACGGGGATTTCCATACAAATTAGGAGGAAAAATGACTGGTGTAATTGTAATGGCTGGCGGTAAGTCCAAGAGGAACGCTGTAGAAGTGGTAAGAGATGCTATTGCATATCCATTCATGAAGATTGCTGAATTTATTGGCGGCTATTCATTTGAAGTGCCAATAAGGGGCTACAAGCCAATACGGAAATTCAAAAGTAATATTAACGGCATCATGAAAAAAAGGCCGATGATAACCTATGTCATTGACAAGCTTGCCAAAACAAAAAACATAGAGCAGATTATTGTCGTGGGAGAGGAAAAAATTCTCAACAAATGCCTGAAAGAAAATCTGCCAACTGATTCTTATATCAAATTTAAAGATATTGGCAGAATTCTACAACAAGTAGGTGATTTCAGGGCTAATGGCTACAAAGGTTATGCAAGCCTCTCTCAAAAAGTGCTTGAGGCAAGCAATGGCTATGCACTATTTATGTTTGCTGATGCTGTGAATTGCACTTCTCGCGGAATAGAAAAGTTTATAGAGGAAAGCAAAGAAAAGGATGCAGACATTGTGATGGGAGTTGCAACAGAAAATCAGCTTAAATGGTATAGGAGATATTTTCGGAGGCCTGCACTTGAATTAGTTGATGATATCAATTTCTCACAAGAAGATAAAGACGAGAATGGCTTGGTTGGACTGCGCTCGGCAGACAGAATTTATGCAAATCTTACAAGAATAAAAAATCCTTGGCTTATTGATGAGGCTTTTAAGTATCGCAGGCTTGCAAAAATACTTGTGCATCCAAGGAAGTCGCGAGAACTTAAAAATAGGCTTGGCATAAGTCTCACAAAATATTTTGCGAAAAAATTAACCATCTCAGAAATTCTTGCCAAGGCATCAGAAGAGCTTGGAGTAAGGGTTAGCATTTTGAAAGTGGAGGATGCTGAATGCTCTCTTGATTTGGATGCCGAAAGGGACATTCCTGCTTCTGAAAAAATGAATTATGAGCTAAATCATAGGAAAAAATAAAACAGAAAAATGAGCAAGAATGAGCAAAGAAGAAAATAGCAAAAAACAGGAAAATGAAAGAGCATGAAAAGAGATGCATGCTTGGATTCAGCGAGGAAAAAATCATTGAGAAAAGAAAAAGCAAGAAAGAACTTGAGAGAATAGCGACTTTAACAAAAATTAAGAAAACAAAAGATGGAATAGTATGCACTTACAAGCCGCCACTTTCAAAATCAGACAAAGAGGATTTAGGCTATCATTACATAGGAGACATACTTTACAATCTGAATCATGCTCCTGTGCCTAACTGCGTTTTCTGCCCGCACTACAGGTAAAATGAACTATTATGAGCAAATCCCAAGAAAGAACCTCCTGAAAATTGCAGAAAATCTGAAAGGCAACGCAAGACTTGAAATTATAGTCAGAAAGAATTTAATTGAGGTAATGCCTCTTAATAAAAAAATTTCAGTCAGAATAAACAGCAAGTTTGTATTTCCATGCATAAAATATGCAACCTCAAAATATGCAATCATTGACGGGGTTGGAAATATTAACAAGAAAATCAAGGTTTATTAC
>CAYQKJ010000201.1:0-1886 GCA_964418195.1 uncultured Methanosarcinales archaeon
CTGTATCTGCTTCCGCCAAGAACAAACACGTCTCCCCGCTTCATTTTTTCCAGAAATCCCTCATCTATGGCTCCGATAGACTCCCCGTTCGGCGCGAGTTTAACATTAACAAAGCTTTCTTCCGGAATAGTCCCGATATTTGTCATGTATATCACTCTTGCAAGCTTTCCCTTTTTACCAACCTCTTTTGTTTTTTCATCATACCATATTTTTGCATAAACATGGCTATCTTCTAACCCATACTCTCCTGTAAGGTAACTTATGACTGCCATAAAATCTTCTTTATTAAGGGTTTTGTAGCAATAGCTTTTTTTAACAACATCATAAATTTCATCAAGGAACCATTTTTTGTAGATAGCCATACCAAATATTTGCTGACTTAGAACATCCAGGCAGTTTTTTGGGAAAACAACTTTGTTAATCTTTCTTTCAATCATCTCTTTCTGTATTATGCATGATTCTACAAGATCATCTCTGTCCATGATGATGAATTTTCCTTTTGGAGTTTCATGCAGTCTATGTCCGCTTCTCCCTAGTCTTTGAAGCGCTCTTGCGCTGGATTTAGGAGAGCCAAGCATTATCACTAAGTCAATATAGCCAATGTCTATTCCAAGCTCAAGGCTCGTTGAGCAAACAACAACCTTTAATTTTCCTTCTCTTAATCTTTGTTCGATGTTAAATCTCAGTTCTCTTCCTAAACTCGAATGATGAGCTGCAACACTGTCATCCCCATATTCTGTTGGAAAATACTCCTTAAGATGGTTGACAACGCGTTCTGTTGCGCTTCTTGTATTAGTGAATATCAGTGTAGTTTTATGCTCTTTTATAAGCTTGTCCATTAAATCATACATTCCTTTTTGCATCCCCGAATCATTAATCAAATCCGCTACAGGGGTTAAAACTTCAATATCAATTTTCTTTTCGAGTTTCACTTCAGCGAGTTCAACATGTCTTTCAACATCCTCTCCAATAAGAAATTTAGCAACCTCTTCTAATGGAGCAATGGTGGCGCTTAATCCTATTTTAACCGGCCAAATCACGCTCAATTCATTCAGCCTCTCCAGACTCAGGCTTAAATGAACACCCCTTTTATTGTCCAAAGAATGAATCTCATCTACAATGCAAAACTCCAGCGCTTTCAGGTTGTCCACAAATTTTGGAGCCGTAAGTATTATGGCAAGAGTTTCAGGAGTAGTTATTAGTATATGCGGAACTTTTCTGGCCATTTTCGCTCTTTCCTTTGCCTCTGTGTCTCCTGTCCTTAACGCAACGCGAATTTCCTGCAGTTTTACGCCCTTTTTCTTTGCCAGTTCATTAATTTCCTGCAGAGGTTCCACAAGATTTTTGTGAATATCATTGCTCAATGCTTTAAGGGGAGAAATATATACGGCATAAATCTTGCTTTCGAGCTGCTGTTTTTCTGCAAGGTTAACAAGGTAGTTTAATATCGAAAGAAATGCCGTAAGAGTTTTTGTTCCGCCTGTCGGAGCGGAGATTAGCGTGTTTTTTCTTTCCCACACATTAATTACGCCATATCTCTGCGTTGCAGAAAAACTTTCAAACTTTGAGAAAAACCACTCTTTCACAAGGGGATGCAGAATTCCCATTATTTCTGAATCTTTCCTTTCTCTGGCTTCAATTACTTGAGTCATGTTCAATAAAATTGCAGAATTCTACCATTTTAAGGCTTTTTATTCTTTTCTTCCTATCAGCTCATATATCTCAACTTCCTTGTTTTTTCCCTTGACTTTTACTTTTCCAAGATTTCTTGTTTTGAATTTGTCCCCAATTTCCTTTTTTGTGGCTTCACTTATGATTATTTTAACTCTAAACTCCTTTGTCTGGCTTTCCAGTCTGCTGCCAAGATTAATAGTATCGCCCATGGC
>CAYQKJ010000202.1:0-1826 GCA_964418195.1 uncultured Methanosarcinales archaeon
ACATTCTTCTAAAAATCTTTTATAATTTGATGATAATATGGATTCCTGAGAATGCGTTTTCCTCAAGAACTCTTATAGCATCAGAAATCCATTTATGGCTCCTTGTCCTCGCTCTTGCCTTTCTCAAGGTTTTTATAGCATCTTTTCAGCTTTTCTTCCCAAAAATAAACCACTGACTTCATGCCTTAAGACCCGGCTTTGAAAGATATCTCTTAACAAGAGCCGGATTCCACACCCAGGCAATTTTGCCATTCCTGTCTATTGCTACTTTTCCTGACTCTGAAAGGTAGCTGATGATAACACAGAATGTCTGGTACATCATCTTTCTGGGAAGGTTTTCCCAGAAAGCTCTTTTCCTGTATTCGCCTGAATGCTCCCTTGCATAGTCCTCAACCATAAGAACAGTATCCAGCTGAGGATAATGCAGGATTTTTGGGCGCTTCATATTGTTATATAAACATATACAACTATTTAAATCTTGCGCCCGGCTCTCAGCTCCTGCCATGACTTAAAATGAATAAACATTCTTAATAAAAGTTTTCCGGAGACGTCTCTTGTCCTGTGGGAAGCTGCGGAAAAGACGGAAATGTTTCTTTGAAGGTATTGCATTTTGCGATACCAAAAATCTACTTCCTTATCACTCATTTTCATCATTATATTTTCTTAAGCATTGTCTTAATGTCTCTTGATTTATAATCACATATGGAAATTTCTGTCTCAACTCAGAAGAGTATCCCCAGGGCACCATTGCTGTCAATACATCTTTCCCGTGATTCCTGATGAGTTCTAATGCTGGCGTAAAATCAGCATCTCCTGAAATTAAAATACACACATCGCAGTTCTTATCTATTATTGATTCCTTAATCATATCAATAGCTACCCAAACATCAATTCCTTTTTCTTTTTTCTTTAAGTCAGCTAAATCAAGAAAAACAGACTCAACCAACGGCTTGCAATTCTTGCATAAGTCAAGATTGTTAATAGTTGACTTTCTCTTTTTCAATACTTCATCACTAGATAGCCTTTGGAGTTTTCTTGTAATAACTTTTATTCCTTTTTTCTCAAGATGCTGTAAAAAAGCCATATGCTTGTAGTACATCTTTTCGCCATCTGCAATGCTCGGGGTGGAAGCATACCATCTTATCTGCACTAATTTAGATTCATATTTTTTAGATAAGAATTCTGCAACTTTGACTATATCCACTTCTCCAGGCTCAAAGAACTTCTTAACATTATGGTACCAATTATTTGCATCTACAAAAACAATTGCCTGATTCAAATTAACACCTTAGAATTAGTAGAAAAAGAAAGCCCAGCATTCCCTCCAAAGAGGTCATACTGGGGACTTAAATATCCACTACTACGACTTGAATATATATAAATTTTTCGTTTCATAATTAAATTTTGTGTCTCGCTCTCAATATTTGATATAAGATTTCCAGAGCAAACATTCTTAATAAAAGTTTTCCACGAGTGTCTAATGTCCTGTGATTTCTTCCGAAAGTTACGAAAAAATTACAAAATTTAACAAAAACTCTCACGCCAAACAATTTCTTTTCCCCTGATTGCGCCTTCACAATTTATTACACCTTCATAATTTAGTTACTTTTAAGTAGTTAAAAATAGAAAACTTTATAAATAAGCAATAAAATGCATCATGTAATTAGACGAATTTTGATCTGAATTGTTGAGGAGGTGGATTATTAGCATGCGTGCTTGAATCATAATATCTTTCTCAATATAAAAAAAAGTTTTTCCGATTTTTCCACAAATTCCCCCAAGCCAAAAAATGCGATAAATATATCATTTTGCTGCAAATATATACT
>CAYQKJ010000203.1:0-1820 GCA_964418195.1 uncultured Methanosarcinales archaeon
GTGGAGTAAGCAAAGCCCCTTATTGGTTCTACTGCTATGAGCTTAACAAAGAGCTCTTCGCTTGGAATCTCTTTCAAGCCAAGCCTGACTTCTCTTATTCTTGGCATGAAATATAGAATAACAATCAGTCTTGCAATTCCAGATACCAAAAATATTATCTGATATTTTGACATTGACAATGCTAATACAGGCACAGATAGCGGCGCAGTTATTCTTGAAATGATTGTAGCCCCTGCTATTGCGCCAAGGAATATTGTTATGCCGCTGAGGAATGTGTAATATGATATGCACCTCATCCTTTTCTGAGGAGTTACAGCATCATAGATATAGTTCGATGAGCTGAGGTTAAATCCTGCCCATACAAAGCCGGAAAATATGTTTGCACAAATAAGATAGTATGGATTTTTGGAAAAAATCCAAAGCACTGGCACTAATGGGATTAAATAGCCTGTTATCTCAAATATGCGCCTGTTTCCAAATATGTCTGAGTATTTCCCCCAGTATGTCATCACTATGAAACTTGTTATGGTCGATGCTGAATTTATCAGCGTATAAATCCAGAAGTTCATGCCTAATTCACGCAGCATGTAAACTGTAAAGAATGGTGAAGCCAGCCATACTGAAAAATCAAAGAGGCACATGAAAATCACGAATATTCCAAAGTTGTTCGTGGGCATCTTTTTTATGAACTGCCACAGGCTGAACTTGTTCTTTTCTTCTATTATGAATGGCTTCTCATATTGTTTCCTTGTAAAATACCATGATATAACCCTTGCAACAAATGCTATGGCAAATATTAAGCCAAAGCCGTAGAAGATAAAATTTTTATTTGCGCCAGAAAATTTTTCTTGTGAAAAGAGATACACTATTCTTCCTGCGATAAGTATTGCCGCAAAGTTAACAAAGCCCATTATCTTCTTCCTCAGCCCGAAATATTTCCCCCTGATTTTTTCATTTACAAGGTCGCTCATCATGCTGCTCCATGCAGGAGCTATGAAGACCCTGAGGCTCACCTCTATCGTAGCAAATATTATCAGCAGAATGAGGCTTCTGAAATAGAGCGCAATTCCTATCATAAGCAACCATACAAATGCCTGCGTCAGCATGCTAGGCAGAATTATCTTTTTTCTGTTCCTTATTTTGTCAACCGCGCCTATGCTGAATATTTGCAGGAAAGAAGCTATGAGCTGCGGTATTGATTCCAAAAAGCTGAGGTGGAAATCAGAAGCATTCATATTTACAGCAAAGGGGTTAAGGTAGTTTTCGCCGAAGCCTGCCATAACAGCATTAGCAGAACCTTCTGCGAATGAATACTTCAAGCTGTTCTTTATCTTTTCATCTTCTTTTGGAATAAGCTCTATTATTTCCTTATAAATTCCCTTTTCTTTCTTTGAAACAGAAATTCTCTTGTCAGCAGAGTGCGGCAGCACAAGAACTTTTTCTTTATTTTTTTCTTCTGCATAAGTTTTTTCAGTTTTTTCTTCTGTCTTTTTTCCTGCTTTTTTCTCTTCTCTTGTATCTTCTTCTCTTATCTTTTTTTCTACTGTATTTTCTTCTGCTGTCTTTTCTTTATTTTTCTCTGCTGATTGTTTTTCAGTCTCTGTTTTTTCTTTATTCTCTGCTCTTTTCTCTGTTTCTTTTTCTCTCATGCTCTGCCTCTTTTTTCACACCGTTTACTAAATTTTTACCAAATCAGGTAATATGTCATTAAAAATAAGTTATATTTAATGCTATTGGAATTTTTTTGAAGCTCGTCTTGGATTTTTTATAACCATCAAAGCTCTAATAAATCTGTAATCAAAATTAAAAATATTAAGAAA
>CAYQKJ010000204.1:0-1797 GCA_964418195.1 uncultured Methanosarcinales archaeon
ACTTAAATCATTATAAAAAAATAAATTATAAACCTATGCATTTATTAAAAATATAAAAAACATTAAAAAACAATTAAATTAAAAAATATAAATATATATTGCATCAAAAGAGGTGGTTTTAATGGAGAAAAAATTCAGCATAGCACCGCTGCCTGGCGGCTTTATGCTGACTGCAATAGTAGGGCTGTTGTTTTCTATGCTTTGGGTTTATCCGTTGAATAAGAGCTGGGGCATCGGCTTCACATTGATTTTTGGAATTATGTTCATCTCTGCCCTGATATCAATGACATATGGCCCCACAGAAATTGAGCTGGAATATTACAAGAGGGTGCTTGAAAAGGGCAAGAAAAAAGCTACCCGAAGGAAGAAAAAGAAACGATAAATGAATGTTGCGGAGAATGATGAAGTAGAATCTTATTGCAAAAATATTTCATTTTCTCAATAATTTATTTCTTATGCTCAAAGTATTGTTATCTTTCTTGCAACTGAGTATAGAATATACGGCAGCAGGAAGCATATTGCATAGATTCCTCCGAAGACAATGGGGTCGTGAACATTTTGTATCCTAAAATTCTTGGTAATCGCATTTGAGACAACAGTTATGTAATAGACATTTATAAGGGCTAATGCTGGTATGAAGAGCCCTGCAATAATCCTTCTGCCTTGTATGTTTTCTGTTTCTCTCAGCAATAAGTTAAACATTGTTCCGAAAGCAGATGCTATAACAATAACGATTATATACAAAGAAACTGTTGTCAAAACCATCAGTGTGGGAATGAGAATTATTGATATCACTATATTGCCTATTATCATTAGAAGCAGAGCAATCCAGTAGACTGCTCCGTCAAGCATCAGTATGGAGGAATTCTTATGTTTTGGAGCTTCGTTTAGAATTCTTATTGCTTCCTGAATGTCTCTTGTGCTCCATCCCTTTGCTCTCAGGCTTTCAATGAGTTTCTCATAAGCCATTTTGTTTAAATAAAAGCGTTTTTGTTTATAAACTTTTGTCAGCATCACAACGTTTTTAAATTTGCAACAATATTCTTCGCTTATGCCCCACTATTTTTCAGAAAAACAGGACTCTCAGTTAAAGCTCATTTACTTTGAAGAGTTTTTGCATAAGCAGAAATTCAGATTTTACACTGCTCAAGGTGTTTTCTCAAAATCAAGAATTGACACTGGCACCAGATTGCTCATAGAAAAAAGCATAATCAAGCCGGGATTCAAAATCTTGGACATGGGCTGCGGCTATGGCGCAGTCGGAATAGTTATGGCAAAGGCATTTAGTGCAGATGTTGTAATGGCAGACATCAATGAAAGGGCTTTAATGCTCGCTGAAAAGAATGCAAAGAGCAATGGTGCAAATGTAAGAATAATCAAGAGCAATCTCTATGATTCTATGGAAGATGAATTTATTGAATATTTTGATACAGTCCTGATAAATCCTCCGCAGAAGGCTGGAAAGGAAATCTGCTTTGGGATGATTGAGGGTTCTAAAAATTTTTTGAAAAAAGATGGCATACTGCAAATTGTTGCAAGGCATAAAAGGGGAGGGGAAACCCTCTCAAAAAAGATGCTGGAAAGCTTTGGAAATCTTGAGACAGTTGCCAGGGGCTCTGGCTACAGGATTTACGCCAGCAGAAAGAAATAAAAGGAACAATGCAAATAAAATATAAGAAATAATACGAAGAGATATAAAAAATATTTAATCAGAATTAAAGCCAGCAAATATCTTTTCCTCTCCTTTTCAAGTATAAAATAACCCTTTAGAAAAGGGTTAATCGAAAAGGAAAAAAA
>CAYQKJ010000205.1:0-1782 GCA_964418195.1 uncultured Methanosarcinales archaeon
AAAAAAGGGAGATTATTCCTGCATGTTCTTAGATGGCTGTCTTTGGCTCTTGCGATTCTCTTCTTTTTATGGCTGGCAAAGAATTTAGGATGGATAAAAATTTAGATTTAGCAGAGATTATTAAAGCATTGTTTAAAGCAATCTTTATTGTAATAATGGTTTATGTTTCATTTCAGGTTTTGAAGGCAATTATTGGCGGAACATGGGCTACTGAAAATATTATTATCGCAGGACTGGGCATTATTTTGGGAGGAATGTTTGTTATTGTTGGATTTTTAATCAATCAGGGAAAAGGGCTTGGAATGATTGAAGAGAGAACAAGACTAATGGGAGAAAGCCTTTCTAATCTTGGAAAAGATTTCCGAGAGCATACTTCTAAATATCCTCGGTAAATTAACTACCTGCTGGTGTAACTGCTTTGAAATTTTTCACCATTTGATTAAAATTCGAATTCTCAAAGATAAATTTGGATTCTTATAAATTAAGGCATTAGAAATCTATATAAATGGCTAAAGAGCAGGTTTTTTATGGGGGATATTAAATACAAAGCTAATAAAAAACTGAAAGTGCTTTTTGTGTATCCTAATATAGTGGAATCGCCGAAAGACATATCAACTGGATTGGGGCTGCTTATTGCAATATGCAGGAAAAAAGGGCATGAAGCTGAATTAATTGACTCTACGTTTGGAATATCTGATGATGAAATTATTGCAAAGACAAGTGCATTTAATCCTGATTTTATGGCAATAACAACTGCTACAAATGATTTTCATTATGCAGTTCATATTGCATCTCTTATCAAGAAAATCAAAAATATTCCTGTAATTGCAGGAGGATATCATCCTACAATTGCGCCTGAAGAAGCAATTGAAAAAGAATGCTTTGACATGATTTGCATCGGCGAAGGCGAAGAGGCATTTTCAGAACTGCTGGATAAAATAGCGAGCGGAAAAGATTATGACAACATAAATAATTTATGGGTTAAGAAGAACATTAAGGGAAAAATCAAGATAATTAAAAATCCTATTAGAGAGCTTGTGCAGGAGCTTGACAAGCTTCCATTTACAGACAGAAATGCATTTGACTACAAGAAATATCTTGCATGGAATCATGGAACAGCAACTTTTCTCACCGCAAGAGGATGCCCTTTCCAATGCACGTACTGCATAAATCATTTTCTTATAAAGTTCTACAAAGGCAAAGGGAAATATCTAAGGTTCAGAAGCATTGATAATTTATTTGAAGAAATGAAGCAGGTGTTAAAAAATTACAGAGAGCATATTAAAAATATTGAATTTTATGATGATACATTCACGCTTGATGAAAAGAGAATTGAAGAATTCTGCAGAAGATATCCTGAAGAAATAGGGCTTCCATTTAATATAAATGCCAGAGTGAATGCAGTTAACCACAAAATACTTGAGCTTTTGAAAAAAGCAGGGTGCACAAGAGTATCAATTGGGATTGAATCCGGAGATGAAAAAATCAGAAATGGAGTTTTGCGGAGGAACATGACAAATGAGCAGATAGTGAAAACATTTGAAGATGCAAAAAAAGCAGGATTGAAAACATATGCATTTAACATGGTTGGAATTCCATTTGAAAATTCTGAAAGCATAAAGAAGACGATAGAGTTAAACAGAAAATGCGAGCCTGATTTTGTCGGAGTAAGCATATTCAACGCATTCAGAGGCACTGAAGCATATGGCTTGTGCGAGAAAAACAACTGGCTTAGAAAAGGGCACTATTCAAGCTCTTATTTCAGGGATTCTAATATAGCGC
>CAYQKJ010000206.1:0-1747 GCA_964418195.1 uncultured Methanosarcinales archaeon
TAGTATAACCTGGCTAGAACGTGAGGCTCCAGAATTGGAGCGCTGAGCTTTAAGCGATGAAGAACTTAGGGTATGAGTTCAACTTGGTGATACCTTGAGATCAGGGTTCAAATCCCTGTGCCCCCACCTTTCATATCTTTTTTGCATGCCGGCTAGAAGGTGCCATTAATGGTGGAACTAACAAAGAAAGACATTATAACAACTCTAAAAATAGTTTCTAACATGCTGAGATTTCTCGGCTTGATTATATTAGTCCCGATGTTTGTATCAATTGCATACAAGGAATATGTATTCTCAAAACTCTTCTTAATAATGGCCGTTTTGCTTTTTGTTGTTTTCTCAGTCATAAATAGGTTCTTGAAAGGCGAAAAATCAAGCATCAAGGATGCAATAATCGGGATGGTTTTCTGTTGGATAATCATATCTTTCATTTCCTCAATACCATTTCTCATCATAAAGATGCGTTTTGTAGATGCGCTTTTTGAAGCAGTTTCTGGCTGGACAGGCACTGGGCTGACAATGGTTCAAACGCCTGAGCAGCTTCCATTTTCAATCAATTTCTGGCGAGCTTTCATACAGTGGGTTGGCGGCTTTGGGATAGTGATACTTGCTCTGATGTTCTATGAAAAGCCGAAGACAGCAAAGGTTTTGTTCCTTGCAGAAGGCAGGACAGAAAATTTTTTCATAAATTTCTCAGTCATTGCGAGAACAATTGTCGGCATATATTTTTTCTACACTGTGATGGGAGTGCTGCTGATGATGATAGCAGGAGTTCCGTTCTTTGACGCCCTGGTGAATGTTATGACTGCTATTGCAACAGGTGGCTTTACTACAAGAACAGCAGGCGTGGGAATCTTTGGGCCTATTGCAATGTGCATAATGATACTGATGATGCTTATCGGAGGAATAAGCTTTGCAAGCCACTATGAGCTTTTAAAGGGCAAGATTAAGAATTTCTTCTCAAACCCTGAAATCAGGCTGATGTTGCTGATGATTTTGGGTGCGGCAGCTGTAATAGCATTTGACCTTTTCCTTACAAAGCAATACAAATTCTTTGACGGGCTTTTCTATTCTGTCTCTGCGCTTAGTGGAACAGGGCACACTGCTATTTTATCTGTTGACAAATTTCCGCATGTTTCAATAGTCATTTTGGTTCTTCTAATGATTTCAGGAGCCTGCTATGGTTCGACAACAGGCGCAATAAAGATTTGGAGAACTGCAATAGTTGGGAAGGTGATAAAAAGGGAAATATCCAGGGTTTTTTTCCCGGAAAGGACAATCCTTCCAATAAAACTGGGAGGTAATGTCATTCCCGAAGAAAATGCATCAAAAGCAGCTGCATACATGCTTCTTTACATAAGCATCCTGTTATTGGGAAGCATATCCTTTATTTTCTTCGGTTATGATACTATTC
The DNA here is from genome assembly GCA_964418195.1 of uncultured Methanosarcinales archaeon. GTDB lineage: Archaea > Nanobdellota > Nanobdellia > Woesearchaeales > 0-14-0-80-44-23 > CAYQKJ01. The sequence continues at coordinate 1,415 of CAYQKJ010000206.1, forward strand.
ACTCAATCTTCACTGTTGCATCTGCGCAGGGCAATGTGGGCTTGAACATCTTGACAGAAAGATACTTTAGCATGAATGCATTCCTCAAGGTTCAGCTAATGCTGCATATGCTTCTTGGCAGGCTGGAAATAATCCCAATTTTCGTGCTGATACGCGGCTTGGTGGGCGGAAGAACAGATTAATAAATTAAATGATTAAAAAACAGATTAATATTTATATTAGTAATAAATTCTTGAAAATAAAGCCTTTTATCATATTAAATTATCATATTAGTCGCTTGCTTATTAAATCATTGATATCATATAATTTATCACAGCATGATTAATCTAATGC
>CAYQKJ010000207.1:0-1726 GCA_964418195.1 uncultured Methanosarcinales archaeon
CTTAATCATATATTAATATATTCTTGAGTAAAATTTATATATTAGTAATTCTTTTTCTCCTTGGGAGTGTAAATATTTGGGGGTGTAATTATGGTAATACTATTTGACAGATTCAATCTTCCGACGGATATTTATGAGGTTATATTTGCTACAGAGCAGCAGATTATAGTTGCGGAAGCCCTTATGCGTGAGATGAAGCAGAAAGGCGGCGAGCTCACAAAATCGCAGATGTCTGATTTTGCAACAAGGTTGCACGAAGGCAAATTAATCACAAAGATAAACAGGGCTCCATTCGTAGGAAAAACCATAAAGCTTTCCTACAACAAAAGGCAGTTTTATGACAGAATATTGACTCCTATGAAGAGCATGGGCTTAATCTATTACGACCTTTACAAGAAGATTTACAAGATATCAGACAGCTTTGTTCAGGAACTCAACAGGATAGGACAGATGTGGTATAAGGAACTCAAAGAGCCGCCTGTCTAAGATAGAAAAACATTTTTTGCAATTTTTTTCAAAGTTTTATTCTATTAAATATTTTCTATTACTCTATACTAATGTTTATTTTATCTCACTTTATTCTGTTTATCTATCAACATCATCAACAAACACAAAATTCACAATGTTGTCACAATAATCTTGTCAGAAACTATTAATGTGTGCTCTGCCTGGCTTACAAGCCCCTTGCCCATGTCAGAAAGCGGCGGATACTGCTGTATTATCTCCTGCCTCAGCAACTGCCTCAATGCAAAATCAGCCTTCGGCTTTGAGAATTCCTGCTCAAGCCATCTCCTAGCAAAAGGCAGCCCCTCGTATTCATCAATTTTCTTAAGCACAGCCCTGCTGATATTGTCTCTTACAGGTTTCTTGTTCACTAGAGAAAACACATTTGCCGTTGTCCCTTCAACAACAATCCCTGCGCCATTGGTTGCAAACGGCTCAATTGCAATTACCTGCTCTTCCACCTTATTCCTGTCGCCTGTGGCAAAGTTTGGAATGTTGGGAGATGAATGCACAGCAAACTTCTCAAGCCCGTGGCCTGAAAGATTCCTTATTGGCGCAAAGCCATGGCTGGAAATTGCTTTTTGAATCAATGCGCCAATCTCGCCAATAAAGATGCCATTCCTGATATTTTTTATAGCAGATTCAAGAGCCTCTTCTGATGCCCTGACTAATTCAATGATTTTTGGGTCATCGCCGAGGTAGACAGTGCATGCAGTGTCTCCTATGCAGCCGTTTATATGCACTCCCACATCTATCTTGATAACATCCCCTCTCTGAAACACTGTCTTGTCTTCAATGTCAGGACAGTAGTGAGCAGCAATGTTGTTCCTTGAGATTTGCACTGGAAAAGCAATCTTTCCGTTCAACTGCATTATTTTTTTTTCAACGGTTTCAGTTACTTCCAGAAGAGAAGCTCCCTCTTTTATGAGAGTCCTGCCATATTGCCTAACTTCAGAAGCAATCTTTCCTGCTTTTGTCCAATCCTCAATGTTCTCTATTGCGATATTAATCACCCAAAATATCTCAAATAAATGAAGATTAGATGATTATTATATAAAATTTCTGATTGTTACTGAGCATACTTACTTGGATTATATCTTTTTTATGCGAAAGTAACACAAAAAACCGAAGCACAAGATTGTTTAAATTTATTTAAAAGTTATTTAATACAAATTTATTTTATTATTAAAGCATACCTCAACATTTATGCTGAGGTTTTTGA
>CAYQKJ010000208.1:0-1718 GCA_964418195.1 uncultured Methanosarcinales archaeon
CTAACAAAGGGAAGATACGCCATTTATTATTGATGATTAATATTATTAACCAGAAAAGGAAAAATATCTGGATTTCATCCAAACATTTTCAGATAATCCGAGCCCTCTGATTCTTCCTTCTTTCTCACTTTTTTTATTGCCTTGAGAAAATCTTCCTGAGTTATGAACGTCCTGTTATTCCTTATTGCAAAGTAGCCTGCCTCTGTGCATGTAGCCTTTATCTCTGCTCCTGAAAATCCCTCCATCTTTTTTACAACAACATCTACATTCACGTTTTTGAGATTCATGCTTTTCGAGTGTATCAGAAATATGTCTTTTTTGGCTTCAAAATTCGGCAGCGGAAGTTCTATTTTTCTATCCAATCTTCCGGGCCTTGTTATTGCCGGGTCCAAAAGGTCCTCCCTGTTTGTGCATCCAATTATTTTAACATTTTCCAGAGGAGTAAAGCCATCTATTTCAGCAAGCAGCTGCATGAATGTGCGCTGAACTTCTCTCTCTCCAGAAGTTCCAATGTCTATGCGCACAGATGCCAGGGCATCGATTTCATCTATGAATATTATTGACGGCGCTTTTTCTCTTGCAAGCTGGAATATCTCTTTTACGAGCTTTGCGCCTTCCCCAATGAATTTCTGCACCAGTTCCGAAGCCACTATTTCTATGAATGTTGAATTGGTAGAAGAGGCAACTGCCTTTGCCAACAGCGTTTTTCCAGTGCCAGGCGGTCCGTAAAGCAGGATTGCCTTTGGCGGGGTTATTCCCACTTTCTTGAAAAGCTCTGGATTCTTTAATGGGAGTTCAATGACTTCTTTTATCTCGTTAATCTGCTCTTTTAAGCCTCCAACATCTCCCCATTTCACATTCGGCTTTTCTATTATTAAAAAATTCTCAACATTGAATTCCTTGCTCGATGGAATCCTGCCAACTATCGCAAGGTTTCTCTGCTCAACAAGCACAGTATCGCCTTGTTTTATTTCCGGGCTTGACGGGGAAATCGCCACATAGAAGATATTTCCGTTAGGCAACTTTATCACAGCATTATTGTCAAAAACATTTTTTACTTCAGCCACAACAAAGGGAATTTTCCTAAAAGCGTCAATCTCGTACTGCATGTGTTCAATACTCTGCTTCAGTGCAATATTCTCTTCCTTAAGCTTGCTCATGTCCTTAAGATAGGTAAACATTACCTGGTCCTTTTGCTCTTCCTTGTGCTTGGTTTTCATTTTGCTTTGCTATGGTTTTTACTGATTGGATTTAAAGTTTTCTTTTTTTATTGGTAAAAGTGCAATATAATATTGTAAAATAAGAAAAAATAAAATGTTATTTAAAAATAATCAAAAAAAACATAAATTCAATTATAAAAAAATAAAATGCAATGAAAAAAATAATAAAAAAACATTTTATCAAACCCAAAAAATATTTTTCATCCTTCATTTTCAAGTATAAGGAAAAAAGAAATTGAAAAGAAAAAGAGAAAAAATAATTCATAGCTAAGAATAATCATTTTATCAAAGTTAAGACATACAAATCATTTTTCACTTTCATTTTCAAGTATAAAAAAATAATGAAAAGAAAAAAAGAAAAAATAATTCATGGCTAAAAAAATTACTCAAAGCTTAACTAAAAATATTTTAGCACAGGAAAAATCAAGCAGTCAATAAATAAAAAAGCACGGCAATAAAAAATAAAGCACTTAAAAATAAACAATAATCAAAAGCCAA
>CAYQKJ010000209.1:0-1701 GCA_964418195.1 uncultured Methanosarcinales archaeon
TATTAATTCATTATGGAAACCATTCCTGAAGTAATAAAGAACAGTGTGAATAAAAACGGAAAGAATGTTGCGCTATATTTCAAGAAAGATAATCAATTGAATTCTATGACTTACAATGAGCTGGACAGGAAGGCGACTCAGCTGAGCATAGCCCTTATAGAAAATCTTGGAGTTGAAAAGGGTGAGCATATTGCATTGATTTCTAACAACAGACCTGAATGGATAATGTGCAACCTGGGCATAATATACACAGGGGCGGCTGATGTTCCAAGGGGCAGCGATACTCCAGATTCCCAAATCCTGTTGCCTCAAAAATGTCTTTCAATGCAACAATCATCTCTGCCTTGCTGTTGCCAATCTTTTTTGTAAATCTGTCTATTTCTTCCTTCAAGACATCTTTTGCAATAGAATATGTCTTTTCAGGATTCTCATCCTGCAGCCTGCCCAATAGGGCTACAGGAAACATAGTTTCTCTCTCGCCAAGAACCTCTATTCTACCACCCGCAATCATGAACTCCCTTGCAAAAAGGAGTTTCTTTATGAATCCTGAAAGCATATGGTTCTGATGATGATTTCTTTTTAAATAACTTTCGGATTGGCAAACATCATTTTGTCTCGCATACTGTTATTATTGTTCAATAACAACATTACCGAAAGATTTAAATAGTGAATTGTGTTACAAAACAATCCGGTTAGCAAAAAGAGGTTCTAGAATTTTTTGGCAATGCCAAGAGGGATTAGACAGGGGTGATTAGATAGAGATAGCTCTGGCTATGGAGTCGCTATTTAAGACAGGAATGATAAAAATGCGCGAAGAAAACCTGACAAAAAATAATTCAACGGATTCCTTGGAAGAGCGGCTTGAGAGAGTGCATATTCCTACACCAAAGGAATTGATAGACAGTTTTCTTAATAGGAAAAAGAATTATGGTTTGCTCTTTGCAGATGGCAATGTGATAAAGTATGCTCCATTTGTCAGTGGAAAGAATAGAGAGGGTAATTTTAAGATTGAAGAGCCATTAAAGATAAAAAAAGCAGATGGCTCTTCTGTAGGGGCTTTGCTTTCCACGCAAAAAGACATATATTATAATAATGACAGCAGAGTTTGTTCTTTATTTGGGAACTTCAAATCAAAAAAAAGATATTTTAAGGCTCAATCGATTATTGATTTTGGCGGAAAGATTATGGATGCTGGAGTTTATGGGCTTTTTGAAACATTAACAGATAAAGCACTAATAACAAAAGACGAATTAAACAAGATGTGTGAATGCATTAATTCCTTGATTTCTTACAAGAAACAGCTTTATGCCCTGGTGCTTTACAATAATCACCAACATGCTATTGTGCAATTAAAGGAAAAAGATGGAAATATCCTCGCTGAACAAAATAGAATTCTGCACTATTACAAACAACAAGGCGACCTTTGTCAGGCTGTTTTTTTACCAGAACTTCCTTCAACAATAGACGGCAACAATTATGATTTTTCCATAATATCCTGCACGAATCTTTTCTATCTGGATTTGAACGGCACAATGATAAGAGGAACAAAAGAACAAACACACCTACACCGGCTTTCTTTGTTAAGCGCAAATACTGAAACAGCTGAAGTCATTTACTCAGGAAACCTCAATCAGATAATTCTCGCAAAAATAAACTTGAAGGACAATACAGCGGTGAAAAAAACGCTAGTTCCAGACTTGC
>CAYQKJ010000210.1:0-1694 GCA_964418195.1 uncultured Methanosarcinales archaeon
ATATAATTTATTACAAAACATTCATTACCAAGAAACATAATTTCATGTGATTTTATATGATGTCATAATGCAGAAATGTCCATAGTCCGTTCATTGCCCACTTTTTAATTTCTACATTTGAAAATCACTGTTTGCATCAGAAAACCTACTATTCGGGCATACTGTGTTAATCAGAAAAATTAATGATTAAATCAAAAACCTTTTTTATCAGAATCTTATGGAAGATTATGGAAGAACCCTTGTAGGATGAGTTTCTTCCAGGAATTTTGCCTGGAATTTGGCTGCTATTGATGAAACTATGATGCTGTATATCATTGAAATAAGCAGCAGATTAAGCACAGTCGACATTCCCTGTATTGCATAGGTTGAGAGAGTGAGGGTAAGGGTTGCTGTTGCTATTCCCTTAGGGCTCAGCAAAGTCATGAAAATCTTTTCCTTGCGATTGAACTTTGAGGAAAAAGCCACCTGTATTGCAGCATATCTTATCAGAAGAACAACCAAATACACAACAAATCCCTTTAGCAGAAAATCAAGCTGCAGGGGGAATTGTATTATTATGCCTATCAGTATGAATACCAGAATTTCAAGGCTGCTTGAGACCATCAATGAAAATTCCTTGAGCATATCCTTTTGTTTCAGATAGGTGTTTCCAAAGAAAAGCCCGAGTGCAGTTACTGCCAGCACTCCATTTCCACCAAGGTTTTCTGCAAGAATGTATGAGATAAGCGCAGATGTTATAAGCGCTATCGGTGAAAGCTTTTCTGAATATCTTTTCTTCATCGCCTTGAAAACCACAAGCCCCACAAGCATTCCAGCACCAACGCCTATGATTATCTGCTGTAGGAAGGGCAATGAGTAGCCCATGAATTTTGTCATAATGTCTGTTGTTCCTATGTTCTGCTTCAGGTCAAGTATGAGGAAGGGGAGCAAAACTATAAAGGGAGTGTTTAGTATTGATTCTGTTTCCAGCAGATTTAATACTCTTGTGTGGTTTATCTTGATTAATGAGCTGGTAACGTCAAAAGCTGTCTGAGTCATTATTGTGGAGAATATCAGTGCAAGGAATATGTCTATCTTGAACCTCCACATGACAAATGCTGATAGAAATGTAAGGTTGAACAGGAGAAGCAGCAGGAAGAGTTTAAGGGCACGCATTGAGAAGGTGTCCAATTCCTTGAATTTGAATCTTGAACTGCCGTCAAAGACTATCAGGGCAAGCGCGATTATGCTGACCCCCGCTATAAATATTGTTGGCAATTCTATAATAGGTTTGCCCTCGTATTTTATTAATCTAAGAAGTATTCCAGCAATTATAAGAACAGCCATATTTGATATTTTGAATTTTTCAGAAAGCATCGAGCATAAAATCCCTATAAGGAGTATGACAGAAATCGCTGTTATATAAGGCAGTATCATCATCTATTTACACACCTCTTTTTGAATGATTTGATGTTGAATAGTTTAATGCAGCGTTTAAGGCAGTGAAAATTATAAGTGCACATATGATTTTTTAATGTTTTAATGCATTGAAATATGTGTATTAATTGTTTTTACATCCAGTATTCCTATATTCATTATTTTATTCATTGCTGTTTTTATTATAAATCTTGCCTTTATTTTCTTTACTATTAATCTCTTTAGATTAATTTCTTTATTTTACCATCTCTCATTACTTCTCTTCATTATATTATTAC
>CAYQKJ010000211.1:0-1690 GCA_964418195.1 uncultured Methanosarcinales archaeon
TTTTTTATTATTAGTTATTATTTTCAATTATTAAATATTAATTTTCTATTGACTAATTTTTCATATCATTACATTTTTTAATTAAAGTTATTATTAATGACTTTTTAGCAAATTATTTTTTTATTCGCATTTTTACTTAATTGTTTTATCTGCCTGCTGCCTTGCTTTTCTCTAATTGCGCAACGGCATTTGCTTGCATATAGGCTTTTGATATCAGGAATGAAATTGTGCCTTTTGACGGATATCCGACTTCAACAGCGAGATTGAAAGCCCATAATGCAGCCCTTTTCAGCTCCTCAACAAGCTTCTTGTCATCAACATCCAGCACTTCTCCTGCATAGATGACTCCATCATCATAAATTGCACTTATATTGAGCCCGATTTCCATGGGCTCGATTCCGAATTTTGTGAGCAGGTTCGCAATCTTATGGGAAATCTTCTCTCCCTTTTTTGCAACCAATTTCTCTTCCTTCACAACAATCTTTCCCTTGTCAACCCCTGCCTTTATTCCTGCCTGTCCAAGTTCACTGATGATAGGGCCTGGAGTAAAGCCTGTGGGTCCGGCTGGTATTATGATGTCTCTCGGAGCAGTCTGCCCTGGCTTTGCAGGTGCAGATGACTTGCTCTTCCTCAAAATCAGCGCAATCTTGAACGGTTCTTCTTTTGTGAACAGAAGAGCTGGCATTCCTTCGAGGTGTTTCTCCAGCTCCTTTATGTTTTGCTTCTCTACCTTTTCAAGCGCGAGCTTTATCAGGCGCTTCTTACTCATCCTAAGGTTGACAGTGTCTCTGAGCTGAGCCCTCATCTTCTGAAGCTGTGGAGTGGGAAGGTTATCCATGTTTATTATTCCTATGACAGGATATTCCTTGAACAGCTTCGCCAATTCTGCAACTTCCTTTTTCTTGTATTCAGCAACATGCGCCATAAAAAACACCTGAGTTTATACAATCAAACTTATACAATCTTTATTGGTTTCCCCATTGTGGTTTTCAAATAAACATTCTTTATATTATTTTGTTCAGCAGGCAAAGCACGAACAAATGCATTATACACAGACAGTATATTCTCGCCAATTTCCTCATCTTTCATGTTTTCCATGCCAACCCTGCACTGAACCATTGAGGCTGTCTTAAGCTTTAATCTAACTGTTCTCTGCAGCCTTTCATAAAGCGGCTTCAGATTGGTCTTTGGCGGGAAGATGCATCCTGCTTTTGGATTCGGCATCTTGCCCCTTCTTCCGAGAACCTTACCAAATATCTTTGCAATTGCCGGCATTATATTTGCCTGAGCGATGAAATAGTCAAATTCAGAAGCGAGCTTTTTCACGGCTTTGTCATTGCCGTCATATTCTATAAACCTGTCTTGGGCTATTGCTTTATCGCAAACCTTTGCCTCCTCAATGCTCTCCTGCCCTATGAGCGCGCACACCTTCATTTTCTTGCTTGTGGCAAATGGCATTGCAACAAAAAGTTCCTTCTGATTCTCTGTCTTCTTAAGGTCAAGTTCCTTGACACTGATTATCAAGTCAAAGCTCTGGTTGAAGTTCCTCTTTTTAGAGCTCTCTCTAGCCTTTTTTATGCTTTCCAAAATTTGTTCTTTCTCCATTTGTACTACCCTCCTACTGCCCATGGCAAGTAGTTCCAGGGACTGCTGTCATCTCTTTTTGAAAAAGAGTTATTAACTTTAATAT
>CAYQKJ010000212.1:0-1685 GCA_964418195.1 uncultured Methanosarcinales archaeon
GAATAAGACATTCAAATTTAAAACATTCGTAAGTGATAGGTATGCATGCTGAAACAATTGCCGAAAGCCTTGAAAAATTTGCCGAAATGATAGAGAAAGCATCAGTTCTTGGAACAGACATCCAGATAAGCGGGGAAGTTGAGAAGATTTTCGTTGCCGGAATGGGCGGCTCTGGAATAGCTGCTGATTTATTGAATGCATATATGCACGAGATTGGCTCAAAGATTCCTGTGTTCATAGTCAAGGATTATCTCTTTCCAGAGTATATCAACAGCAGGAGTCTGGTGTTTATAGTATCATATTCAGGAGACACAGAGGAAACCATTTCAGCTTACAGAAATGCAATGAGAAAGGGCGCAAAGATAGTTGCAATAACCTCTGGAGGAAAGCTGAGGAAGATGTGCGCTGATGAGAGGCAGGACCTGGTCAGAATACCTGAAGGCATGCAGGCTAGGGCAGCAATGCCGTATCTCTTCTTTCCCATGCTGAACATTCTGAAAAATTCTGGACTGATAAAAGATGAGACTGCTTACACTGAAATCATAAGCGCTGTCAGAAGGATTGGGATGAGGGAAAAGGCAGAGGAGCTTGCAGAGAAACTCGCAAACAGAATCCCGCTGATATTCACTTCAGAGAGATTCAGGGCTGTTGCGTTGAGATGGAAAACACAGTTCAATGAGAATACAAAAATACATGCATTCTGCGACGTGCTTCCAGAGCTTGACCACAATGAGCTCATGGCTTTTTCGCATGCTGACGACAGATTCTTTGTGATATTCATAACAGATGAAAATGACAACAGGAGACTAAGGCAGAGGGTTGAGATTACAAAGGAACTTATGATAAAGAAGTCCCCTATAATGGAGATTGTGCTTAAAGGGCCTTATTATCTGGCAAAGATTTTCTCAGCTATTTACACAGGTGACTTAACCTCTTATCTGCTGGCTGAGAAATACGGCATAGATGCCACAGAGGTAAAGCTGATAGGGGAATTGAAGGAAAAATTGAAGAAGACGCCTTGATTGAAGCGATTGGCATATTGATTAGCCTGTTGATTAGCATAGCATATTTATTCTGTGTCTTTTAATTTTATGCCCATCAGCCTGTCGTTGTGGAACTGCTTAATTATTGACTCGTTTATCTTGAGAACATTCTTTTTTGTCTGCAGATTCTTGAAAACTGGCTCCAACATAAGGAATGTTTCATTGTGCTGGTATTTCTTTATTATCGGAACCCCTTTTTCTATAATATTTGTGACATAGTTCTTCACAAGCCCTTCTGTAAGCCCCAGATTCCTTGCAATGTCAGAATACTTCATGAAAACATCAGAGGTGTATAAGGCCAAAAAAACTTCCTGCTCCCTTGCAGTCAATGGTTCTACTGTGATGTTTTCCTTTACTTTGGCTGCTGTCACCAGAAGCATCTGCAGCTGCTCCACCTTTTCATTCAGCTTGTCTATCTTTTTCTCGAGCTTGCAAAGGAATTCATAGTTTGCCTGAATCTCATTGGTGTTGTCATTTATGGTTTCCAGATGGTCTTCAAGCTCCTCCTTTATCTTTTCAAATGCAGCCTTCAGCCTTTTGTTAAGCAAGTCCGACTCTCTTCTGAAAGGCAAAAATCTCAAGATAAATATCACCCCAATCTGAAATTTGGAAGGAAACTCTGCTTAAAAACATTTATGTCTG
>CAYQKJ010000213.1:0-1682 GCA_964418195.1 uncultured Methanosarcinales archaeon
GCCTGTATTCTGACATCTCATCTAATTACTATAAGGAAACTTTAAAGACGAACTCTTACAACTCGGTTGAAGCCAAAAGCAATGATTTCGCTGCTCCGCTGAATGATGCGGATAAATCTTATGAAGAACAAACATCTGAACAAGGCTCTGAAACAAAACAATCTCTAATAGACTCGCTCTTCAGAGAGCCAGAATCAAAGCCATCACCCTATGATTGGATAAAAGAAAACCAAATATATGTTTTTAAAGACAAAGTCATCATAAACCTTAAAAATGCAGAGTGGGCAACATTTACGCCGACTCATTCGATGGATCCGGTCTTGGATGAGACAGCAAATGCCATTGAAATAATACCGGCAAGCGAAGACGATATTCACATCGGCGATATAATCTCATACAAGTCAGATTATGCTGATGGCACAATAATTCATAGGGTTACTAAGATAGGACATGACAGCAATGGATGGTACTGCATCACAAAGGGAGACAATATTCAATCTGAAGACCCTGGAAAGATAAGGTTTGAGCAGATAAGAAGAATTGTGGTTGCAATAATATATTAATGAGATATGTTAATGAAATTTATATTAATAAAGCGGCATTGCCAATCATAAATTAATTCGTCAATCAATTTAAATCAATTTTTTGAATATGCAATATTCGGAGGATATGAAAATGGTTGGGTCATCTGACAAAAAGGAAAAAGAAGAAACCAATTTTGTTGATATGGATTACATTGATTACATAAAAAACTTCATGACAATGGCAGAATTTGGATCTGAGGAAGAACTTGAGGAAATCTTGAGAAATTATAACCAAAAATACAACTTCTTAGGACCTAATGAGAATCTTTACACTGTCAAGAAGAATGATTATGACACCATAACTGCAAAAGGAGTGAGCTATGAGCAGATTGCTTCAACACTTGAAAAAATTTTAACAAGCGTATTAGCATATGAAGGCAAACATTATCCATCTCAAAAAAAGCATGTACTTGCAAAACTTGGAAACTTTGTCAGAAATGCAGTATCTTCTGAAAATAGAAATGGCAAGCCTTTCTTCTTGGATACAAATTATAATCTGCTGAAAGAAACAAAAGTTTCTGAGAAAGAAACAAAAGTGCCTGAAGGGGCAAAATACAAGATATACCTTCCACAAAGGGAAAAGATATACGACATAAGTTGCCCATGGAGTTCTCTCACAGGCGAACTTGCTGCACTAAAGTGCAATTATGCAGACAAAAGAAATCTAGAAGTCTTGATAGAAAACTTTGACACGGGAAAGTTAATAAGGTTCTACGAAATACATATTCACTTAATAAGAGAGCACAAGTTCTTCGAAGGCAAATACAGGAGGGCAGAAGGGTTTAAAAACCAATACAGGCTTAATCCTGAAGACGCTATTGATGTGCTTGAAATACAACCTGAAATAAAGCCTGAAGTAAAGCCTGAAGTAAAACCACAACAGAATCCCTGAAATAAAGTTTTGTCTTCTAATTTTCTTCTACTTTATCCCTGATTTTTTTATTCCTTCTTTGGCTATGCTTGCTTATGAATTATCATTGTTTTTCTTTCTTTTCAATTCTCTTATTTCTTTTTTGATTAAACTTTTCTTAAAAGTTTATCTCTTCCTTTTTCGTTAACCTTTTCCTAAAAGGTTATTTTATACGTGAAAATGAAGGA
>CAYQKJ010000214.1:0-1680 GCA_964418195.1 uncultured Methanosarcinales archaeon
AAGTCAGGTAGAAAAATTAAAAATGTTAATAAAAGAAAGTTTTTGATTAAATTCTAAATAAGTTTTATCCTTTATCCTTGCTCACATCGCTTCCAATGCTTTTATCCTTTCCTCTATTGGAGGGTGGGTGCTGAACATGTTTACAAACCAGTTCTTTTTCTTGAATGGGTTGCTGATGTACATGTGCTCCATAGCTGGCGAAGCGTGCTTCAGCTCATTCTGGTCCTTTTCAATCTTTCTCAGAGCATCAGCCAATCCCTTCGGATATCTTGTCAATAAAGCGCCGTCAGCATCTGCCAGAAATTCCCTCCTTCTGGATATTGCAAACTTTATAAACTGCGCAATCAGGGGAGCAAAAATTGCCATTGCAATGCCAACCAAAATCAGTATTATCTGAAGTTCTCCCCCTTTTTCCCTGTCTCTTGAGCCTCCTCCCCACCAGAAGCTTCTGAGCATGAAGTTTGAAAGCATAGCCACAACTCCAACCAGTATAGCCACCAAAGTCATGAATCTTATGTCATAATTCTTAACATGGCTCAGCTCATGCCCAATCACTCCTTCAAGCTCCTCCCTGTCAAGCTTGTGAAGGGCTCCTGTTGTGACTGCGACAGAAGCGTGCTTTGGGTCTCTGCCAGTCGCAAAAGCATTTATTGCAGGGTCGTCAATGACATAAACCTTCGGATTTGAGATTCCTGCTGCTATTGAAAGCCCTTCAACAGTGTTTATCAAGTAAGGATATTCTTTTTTGGAAGCTGGAACTGCCCTGTTTATGCTCAAAACTGCCTTGTCTCCGTTATAATAGCTGAAGAGAATCATGGAGATTGAGATTATGAAAGCTATGAAAATTCCGATGTAGCCGTATGCAAAGAGTGCTCCGAACAAGTAGCCGAGAGAGATTATCAGCGCAAAGAAGAGAGCTATCAGAAGAATTGAGCTCCTCTTGTTGCTTGAGATGCGCTCATATATCATTTTTGCTCACCTGTCTTACTCATATTCATTATTCATTCAGATTCATTATTTTATTGTTTTATTGCTTTTATTATTTATCATTTTATTGTTGTTTATTGCCATATTATTGTTTATTGGCTATGAAGGAGATTTTGAAATTAAAAAATGGAAAAAATATTAAAAATACTATTAAAAATAAAAATATCTGAAAAAGATAAGCAAAACTTCAATCAAAAGCTCACTTTCACTGGAGCTGCTTCCTTCTCTTCTGTCTTGAAGAGTTCCCTTTCATTGAACTTGAACATTGATGCAATTATGTTTGCGGGAAATCTCTGCACTGCGGTGTTGAACACCATCACATTGTCATTGTAGAACTGTCTTGAATATGCTATCTTGTTCTCTGTTCCTGCAAGCTCTTCCTGCAGCATCATGAAGTTCTCATTCGCCTTCAGCATTGGATAGTTTTCTGCAACTGCAAACAGCGTCTTTAAAGCTCCAGCAAGCTGGGAGTCTGCCTTTGCCTTTTCTTTTACTGACTTGGCGCTTGCCATAGCCGCCCTTGCTGCTGTTATCCCAGTAAAGACAGCTTTCTCGTGCTTTGCATAGCCCTTCACTGTTTCCACAAGATTTGGAATCAAGTCATATCTTCTTTTAAGCTGAACATCTATCTGCGACCATGCATTGTTGATTCTTGCTCTCAATGTGACAAATCTATTGTAGCCGCCTATTATG
>CAYQKJ010000215.1:0-1640 GCA_964418195.1 uncultured Methanosarcinales archaeon
CCATAAGCAATTATAAGGCATAACATCATATGAATAACATGAAATAATAATTATTAGAAAAAATATGATAAAAAAATAAACGCCAAGGAATGTTGTCTTATAAAAAATAAATTAAAAGACAAAAAACACAACAAACAGCAGAATTAAACAAAATTTATAAACAGATTAAAACCCTTTTTCTCTGATGGAAGAAATTTTGAGAAACAGGATTGTTGTAAGGTATAATGAGATATTCTTGAAAGGCCAGAACAGGGCTTTTTTTGAGAAAAAACTTGCGCACAACATAAAGGCGTGCCTGAAAAAGCATGATGTGAAATATGATGAGGTCAAAAGATTCAGGGGCAGGATAATAATTTCCTTCTCTTTTGACATAAGCGGAAAATGCGACTGCCTCAAAAAGGTTTTTGGAATAGCTTCATTCAGCACTGCAATTGAGATGAAAGCTGAGGAAGAAAAGGATGTTGAAACAATGAAACATAAGGCGCTAGAGCTTCTGAGGGAAAAAGGGATTGACAGTGAAAAAAGCTTTAGAATAGTTGCTAAAAGGTCTGATAAGAATTTTCCAATGGATTCTCATACAATCAATGAAATTATCGGAAGCTATGTTCAGACAAACACAAATGCCCGTGTGCAATTGCAGAATCCTGACTTATATGTGGGAATTGAAATAATGAACAAATCAGCATATCTCTTTACAGAAAAAATAAAAGGTCCAAATGGCTTGCCTATCGGAACAGAAGGCAAGGTAATCTGCTTGCTATCAGGAGGGATTGACAGCCCTGTTGCAGCATGGCTTATGATGAGAAGAGGCTGTCAGATTGCTTTGCTCTATATTGACAACACTCCTTTTGTTGATGATGCGCATATTCAGCGTGCAAAGGATATTGCAGATAAGCTTTCAGAATATTATTTAGGAGACAAACTAAAGCTGTATATTGCAAAAAATGGAAAGGGGATGTCTGCATTCAAGGAGATTAATGATAAATATACTTGCTTGTTCTGCAAAAGGATGATGATGAGAATTGCCTCTGAAATCGCAAAAAAAGAGAATGCAGAAGCAATAGTTGACGGCTCAAGCCTTGCTCAGGTTGCATCTCAGACAATATCAAACATGAGTGTGATAAATGAAGCAGCAAGCATTTTTGTGTTAAGACCTCTCATAGGCATGGATAAGAACGGAATTATAGATTTCGCAAAGAAAATTGGGACATTTGACATTTCAGTAGGAAAAACATCAGGATGCATGGCTGTTCCAAAGCATCCTGCAACACATTCAGAGCTGAAAAAGATGAAATTCCTTGAATCAAAAATAAACATCAACAAGATTGTTGAAGATTCCATTAGAGAATTAGAAATAATTCACATTAACTGAATATTTCCATTGCTATTTTATTTGGGAATGATATGAAGAATAATAAAAAAGATTCATAGTGATACTTAAAAAAATTATATGAAAAATGAAAAAAATAAATTCTAACAAGAAGATTGGCAAAAAAAGAAAGGAAAAAAGTGATGCTAAAACTGATTCTCGATTCATAAAAGATTTTGAAAAGAAAGTTCTAAGAACTATAAAAAAATACAATCTCCTTAATAAAAATGATAAGATTGGTATAGTTTCTTGCAATGCTTGCGCAAGGATG
>CAYQKJ010000216.1:0-1626 GCA_964418195.1 uncultured Methanosarcinales archaeon
GATTACAATCGTGCAAGATTTATTAAAGTGTCTGGGATGCATCAATCTTATGCATTTTTTAATGAATAAAAATGTGAGAAAAGGAATAATACTTTTTTCTTATTGATAATTTTAAGAAAAGTTTATTAATGAATATTGAAATCAGAAGCTTATGGCGCTTACAGAGGAAGAGTTGAGCAAACTGACCCCTGAACAGATTCTTGAGCTTCAGAAGCAGCAGTGCATATTCTGCCAGATAATTTCCGGAAAAGTGCAGACAAGAAGAATTTATGAAGATGATAAGGTATTGGCAATTCTTGATATAAATCCTGCAAATCCCGGGCATATTCTTCTGCTTCCAAAAGAGCATTATGCCATACTTCCGCAAATGCCAGATGAGCTTATAGCTTACATATTCATGGTGGCTAAACATCTGTCTCATGCCCTCATAATTGCATTCAAGGTAAAGGGAACGACTATCTATGTCGCCAATGGGGCTGTTGCAGGGCAGAGAGCTCCCCATTTCATGATTCACATAATACCAAGAACTCCTGATGATGGAATAAAGGCATTTGCAATTCCATCAACGCAGATGAGCGAACAGGATTTGAATGAAATTCAGAAGATACTTGTTCAAAAAATCAATGAGGTTTTCGGCATAAAGAGCAAAGAGCAGATAAAACTTGACAAGACGCCTGAAAAAATTGAGGCCAAGGGCAAAGAATTTGAAGGAGAAAAACCGAAAAAAGAGCCGGAAAAACCCCAGAAAGAAAAAATTCAAAGTATGCCAGAAAAATCAAAAGGGCAGGTTGATTTGGACAAGGTTTCTGAAACATTGTTCAGGCAGCTTGGAGGCAAGTAAATGCAGGAATGCCACCTTTGCGAAACAATCGCAGGAAAGAGAAAAGGATGGAAGGTTTATGAAGACAAAAAAATAGTTGCACTTCTGAGCGAGATTCCTGCATCTGCAGGGCATGTGATAATCATGCCCAAAGAGCATTATCCAATACTTGAGAGTGTTCCAGACTACGTAGTTGCCCACGCTTTTAATGTTGCAAACAAGATATCAGTAGCACTATTTGAGGCTCTTGGTGCGCAAGGCACTAACATAATTGTTAACAATGGCACTGCTGCTGGACAGGAGTTTGCGCATTTGATGATACATGTTATTGCAAGAAGGCAGAATGATGGAATGAATTTCCAATGGCAGCCCAGGCAACTGACAGAAGAGCAGATGTCAACAGTTGAGCTTACAATCAAAGAGCAGACAAAAAACATAGGCGCTTTTGAAAAGGAAAAGCCAAAGCCAATTGAACTGGAGAAAAAGCCAGTAACAATAACAGCATCTGCTGCTGGAAAAAGGGAAGGGGCGGAAAAAACTGAAAGCGGCGAAGGGGCAGGCGGTGCAGGAGCATCTGAAACTGCCGAATCAGCATCAGCAGGAGAAAAGGAAAAATCCGCTTCTGAAGAAGAGAATTATCTTTTACGACAATTGAGAAAGATACCATAAATAATACATGAATATCAAAAGTTTAATATCAAATAGCTGAATGCCAAAAAGTTCTGTAATATTTTTATTTCATATTCTTATTATGTCATTATTTTTTTATCTTATTCATCTTATCACAAAGCTATATATTGCTGTAT
>CAYQKJ010000217.1:0-1624 GCA_964418195.1 uncultured Methanosarcinales archaeon
CGCGTATAGAATCACGTAAAAATCTTAATAAAATATTATTGATTAAGAATTTAATTAATTATACAATAATTTAATTAAGTGTGCAATAATCAAATAAAAACTCAATTAATCAGAAAACGAAGTTTAACCTTTATTCTTGCTTATATTCCTTATTATTTTATCTTTTCTTGCTTTCCTTAATGTCTTCAGTTATTCTTGACAGCTCATTGATGTTTGCTGTGAAAGAAGGAAGCACTTTTTGGAATATTTTTTCCATCGCCTTTATCTCTGTGCCTACATCATTTATGTGCCTATCATACTCTTCAACTTTTCCAAGTAAAGCTTTCTGAAGCTCTGAGAAACTGGCTCTTAAGTCTTCAAACCTCTCTTCCAATGCTTTCATTCTTGCTTCTGTGCGCTCCTTCCATGCAATTATCTTGTTTACATTTATTATGAACTCGTTCCATTTCTCATTGATTATAGCTTCTGATATTTCCTCTATTTTCTCAATCTCCTCATTCCTCATATTGCCAGGAATTGTTGTTTCTGTTCCAACGATGCCTGCTTCAGGTTGCTGGTAAACATCTTCCTCATAATCCTGCTCCGGCATTTCTTTTCGAGGAATGTTTTGTTTTCCGCCTGCTTCGTTAAAACCAGAAAACTGAGGCATATCACCTGCCTGCCCAAATTCAGGAATTGGGTTTCTCACTCCAAAGTCTTCCGGAACTGCCTTGCTTACAACAGCTGCCTTTAGGTCTGCCTGATTCATTGCCTCAAAGATTTGATGAGTTTTATAGCCGTCCCTTTGAAGCATCTCAACAATCTGGCTGTTGGAAATCCCCTGCTTTCTAAGATTGATTACCTGCTCTATGGGCACATTTGTTGGAGGACTGCCACCAGACATAACAAAAGGCGCATTTGGTCCAGAAGTTTTATCCTCTTTTTTTCCGAAAAGCGGCACTTTATATCCCTCTTTTTCATTGCAAAATGATTATCAACTGTAATATTTTCATATCTTCTTATTCTTTTTTAAAACTTTCGCTATTTTTGCTGATAACCCTTCTCACAACATTCTCAACATCCTTTTGGGTGATAAAACTTGCGGGGTCCCACATATTCATATAGCGTTCAAGCACAGTTATGTCCTCTTTTTTTGCACACGCTCTCAGTTCATTGACAACAAGTTCCATCTTTTCCTTTATCTCAGCTATCTCATTGCGGATTTCATTAATTTCAGAATTTATTGTCTTAATCTCAAGATTTATTTTCTTATTCGAGTTGAGCATGTTTTCCTCTGTCAACTGGGTTCTTTTTTGGAGTGAAGCATGGCGCTCTTGCAGCATCCTGAGTCTTCTGTCTATGTTGCTCAAATTGGCGCCAAAGTCAGTTGTTACATCAACTGTTCTCTTTTGCTCACTGCCGAAGAGTTTTGCTTCTCCGCCATTCTTTGAAGAATCAGGGATTTCTGTTTCGTCAGGTTGGTTGCCGAACATGTTTTTAGGTGTTTTCTTTTTGTTTTAATGAAGTTTAGACTCTGATTTATAATTTTTTTTCTTTTAGCTATGAATTATTGCCATTCTTGTTCTTTTCATTCTTTTTTTTATATCAGGAAATGAAGGTTAAAATGATTTATAGTGTGCATTGA
>CAYQKJ010000218.1:0-1611 GCA_964418195.1 uncultured Methanosarcinales archaeon
AAATTTATCTCCCGAATAAGCTAAATCATAATAAGCTGAATAATAATCTTTTCTTTGCAACTAAATATTTAAAAAAATAAATGGCAGGAAGAGAATAAAAATAAAGGGGGTGGTTTTAGACTCTGGCGAATTTTCAATAAAAATTATTCATTCATATTTTTTAATCATCGCCTTTAATGTTTTCACCTTTTCATCAAGAATTTCTTTTGCATTTGCTTCTACTGTGAGCCTTATGAGCGGCTCTGTGTTGGACTTTCTGAGATTGAAGTGCCAGTCCTTGAATTCCACAGACAGGCCGTCTAACTTGTAAATTTTTTCAGGCTTCATCTTCAGGAATGCCTTTTCAATAGCTTCCAAAACCTTGTCTTTATCCTTGACTTCAAAGTTCATCTCGCCGCTTATGAAATAATTCCTTGTAAGCTCAAGCAGTTGGCTCATTGTCTTGTTCTCAGAAGACATCATCTCAGTAATCTGAAGCGCTGCTATGAAACTGTTTTCAAAATAGGAATCATCTATTTTGTAATAATAGTGCCCTGAAAGCTCTCCTGCAAACAATGCCCTGTAATCATGCATGTACTTCTTTATGAAAGCATGCCCTACTCTGCACATGACTGCTTTTCCGCCGTTTTTTTCAACAATGTCCCTTACAAAATTGCTCGCCCTCAAATCATAAAGTATTGTTGCCTTTGGATTCATCTCAAGCGTCTTTTTTGCAAGAAGCCCTGTCATGAAGTCGCCAGGCACGCTCCTGCCATTTTCATCAATAAACATGCACCTGTCAGCATCCCCGTCAAATATTATTCCAAAATAGTCCTCTTTTTCTTCTTTCAGCTTTTTTATTATTTGCGCCTTGTTCTCCTCTTTTAGAGGGTCTGGAGAATGATTCGGAAATGAACCGTCAGGCTCAAAATTTATTGGAACAATCTTTATTCCAAGTTTTGAGAATAATTTTGAAACAACAGCGCCCGCCATGCCGTTTGACGCATCTACAATCACTTCCAAAGGCTTTATCTTTTTGACGTCAAAGTATTCTTTTGATTTCAGAATATAATCTATGAAGTCCTTTTCAACATTCTTTTTTTTGATAATCTTCCCTTTTTTTGCAGGGCTTTCAAAGTTATTTTTAAGGATAAGATTTTTTATATCCTGAATTCCAGTTTCCTCGCTCAAGGGAATTGCCTTTTCCTTCGCAAGCTTAAAGCCGTTGTATTCCTTCGGGTTGTGCGATGCAGTTATCATAATTCCGGAATCAAACTTGTAGTGCGAAACAGCAAAGTAAAGCTCATTTACGCTCAATGCGCCTATGTCAATGACATCTGCTCCCTGCCGGAGTATGCCCTTAGCAAGGGCTCCAAAGAGTTTTTCAGAACTCAGGCGGCAATCTCTTGCAACAACAACATTCCTTGGCTTCAGAAAAGAGACAAAAGCCCTGCCGATATTAAAGGCAGTGTCTTCGTTAAGCTGCGTAGGATAAATTCCTCTTATGTCATATGCCTTGAATATGCTCTCATCAACCATCTTATCACTTCTGTTTTGTTTTTAGCTTCTATTTTATTTTTATTTCACAAAAAAAATAAAGTTGCACAAAATAATAATTATAATTTTGAAATC
>CAYQKJ010000219.1:0-1607 GCA_964418195.1 uncultured Methanosarcinales archaeon
AAATATGATTATGAAATAATCATCGCAGATAATGCGTCCACTGACAAAACTTCCGAAATATCAAAAGAGATATGCCGGAAATATCATAAAGCCAGATATATCAGGCTAAAGGAAAAAGGCCGGGGAAGAGCTCTTAAAAAAGCATGGAGTTCAAGCAATGCAGATGTGCTTTGCTATATGGACTCTGATCTTGCAACAGACCTGAATGCCCTGCCGAAGGTGGTTGCCGCATTTAAAGAGCATTTTGATATTGCAATAGGCTCAAGATTAGTCAGGGGCGCTTCTGTAAAACGCTCATTTCTAAGGGAAGTCCTATCAAGAGGATATAACCTAATTCTGAAAATGTATTTAGGCGTACATTTCAAGGATGCCCAGTGCGGCTTTAAAGCAATAAACCGGACAATCCTCAGAAGCATAGTGCCCCGGATTGAAGATAACGAATGGTTTTTTGATACAGAGCTTTTAGTTCTCGCGGAAAAAGCAGGTTTCAAGATAAAGGAAATCCCGGTGATCTGGACCGAGGCAGGAACAATTAAGAAAAGCACCGGAGAAAGCAATAAAAAAACAGAAAGAAAAAGCAAAGTAAATCTATTGAAAACAATATCTGCTTATTTAAGATCAGTTAGACGGCTTCGCAAGGAAACCAGAAAAAATTAATTCTTGATTTTTTTTAAAGCGAGAATTAAACAGGCTTCAGGCCATTCCAGCTGAATGACGCTATTCTCAGAAAAGTTTCTTTTGTCAGCGGCAGATAATAAGTTAATGGCAGGAACAGCAGGAAAAAAGCAATGACTGAAACCAGCATTATCCCAAGCAGGATCCTCATTATCTTTTTCCCCCTGAAATTCCCCAAGAAAGCATATTCGAGCACAAGAGCTGAGAGAATAAGCGCAAAGGTAAGCGGGATAAAATAGTGGTAAAGATAAAGGACGCGTTTAATCGTAAGCATCGCAGCCATGTAGCACAGGTACAGCAAAAGAAAAACAGCGATGTAATAAAATGATCTTTTGTCCTTTATTTTTAGTCCGAAAAAAAGAACCGAAACGCACAATGAGACTGAAAGCAAGACTCCAATCAGTCCAATCAGCCAGACTGCAGGATTTGACTGGAGATAGAGATACCTTGTGTTAGTGCCGTCGCTTTCCCAGCGGTAATTTATGCTCTTGCCCCCGATTATCCATGAAAGCGGAGAACTTCCATTCTCATCAGCTTTGCAGACATCAAGCTGCGGAACGCCTGACTCATAGTTGTGCATGTACTTTAGATTATCCCTCAGCATTATAACAAAATTTTTGAGGCCCGATGTTTTCCCGTCGCTCAAAATCTGCTTATAAGCATCAGAAGCGCCATAATACCTATTATCCACCACAGTTTTGGCAATAGAAAAATGAATCTGCCACACAAGGCAAAAAACCAGGGCAAGCCCCAATACAGAAAGCAATGCCTTTAAAGGAAAATCGCGAAAATTTCTTATCTGCCACTTTCTGCCTTTCTTTTCTACAATTTTCTCCTTGATATAGAGCGCTGGAAAGAGCAGGAGAAGTATTGCGGAATTCAGCTTCACTGAAATTGCAAGTGAGCTCAGCAGCCCCAGGAAGAAATAAGAG
>CAYQKJ010000220.1:0-1599 GCA_964418195.1 uncultured Methanosarcinales archaeon
CTGTTATACTATTTCTTGCTTTTTCGCTCTTATAATATTTTTTCTTATAAATTATATAATTACTCTTTCTTGTCACATAATTACGTTTTCTTTTTCCATAATTACACTTTCTTTATCTTTTTGATGAACTCTTCATTTCCTGTTTTATTTATATATTCTGCAAAGCTATTTAACAGGAAGTTCAATTGCGCTTCCTGCAAGTATATCATTACCTTTTTTAAGAAGTATTCTGCTTGGTCTGGTTGTTTTTGTGCAGATTTGCTTCCTATTTGGTAGAATGCGTTGAATATTTTGTTGGGAATGTATAAATCCATCATGGTGTTTTCAAATCCTTTCTTTTTTTTGTGCTGATAATTTTCCATGAATTCTTTTGTATAATGTCTTAATAACAATGCCTTGTCTGCTTCTGCGCATTCCGGCGCTTCTAAAATTCCAGCTATGTCCATCATCGGGTTTGCTATTGTTCTTTTTTCCAGGTCAATCCAGCTTCCGTCCTCAATGAAGTTTGTAATATAGGCGTCTCCATGTGCAAAAACTTGAGGTATGTTGTCAAATGAATGGCTGTAGTCCTCTGCCTCTTTCAGAAATTTTTCAAGGGAGCTGTTTTCTCCCAATCTTCTTATCAGTCTTGTTTTCAAAATATCTGTGTAATTGAATTCATCAATGTTAATGCGATATATTTTTTTGTTTTCTGCACTGGCGAAGTAATATCCTCGTTCATCCTTTTTGAGAAAGTCAATTACATTGGCGTGTATCAGCGCTGAGCTTTCCATCACCTTTTTGAGATATTCTTCCTTTTGTTGTTTATTTGCGTCTTTGAATGCTTCTTCCAGGTTTCTTCCTGATGTTCTTCTCATGATGTGGTATATTTTTCCATCTTCGTGTTTGAATGTGAAGAGTGAGCGCGGCACTATGCTTTTGAAACCATGCGCAATTCGGTGTTTAAATAGATAAGTAAGGAATAAATTTGCGAAGTATTCTGCATATATTCTTTTTTCTTCATTTGCAATATCAACTCCTTTGTTTCTCTTTACTATTATTGTGTCTTTCAGAAATTCGCTTTGCGTCAGTTCAAACACTTCATTTCTTGAGCTTGGTATTTCCTTCAAATTCTTTTCAAATTCAGCTGTTGATACAATTTGCGAAATCCATCTTCCAATTGCCTCTTTTGCAAGCTCCTTATGCTCTGCGTCTTCTAGGAACATTGCATACAGGAGTTCAAATTCTCTCCTATGCTCTTTTGGTGCAATAGCAAGAGCTTCTTTCCAGTTTTTAAGAGAAGATTTAAAGTCAAACCATGAGTAATAATGATCAAAAGCATTTGCTATTTTCTCTTCAAACCCTTTCAGATTATAACCTCTTTTTCTTGAAACATATTTGCCTAAAGCACCACTTAGCTTGTCTGCGATTGATGATAAAAACGTTTTAGACATTTCTTCATACAGGCCTTTTTCCCTATGCTCCAGAATCTTTGAATATGCATATATGCCTTCATTAAAATTTCCTAAACGGAAATTATACAATGCCATCTCTCGCAGAAAATCTTTATTTTCTTCACCTTCTTTTATAGCTCTATTGAATATTTCAAGAGTATTTTTT
>CAYQKJ010000221.1:0-1555 GCA_964418195.1 uncultured Methanosarcinales archaeon
AATTTTCTCTTGAGAATGGCATAAGGAAGACAATTAAATGGTTTGATCATTCTGTAAGAAAATTTGGGAGGGACAAAGATGAATGAATCTCATACCAAAAATCTTCTTGAGGAGGCATTTTCAAAAGTCCAGGAATACAATTATCTTAGCTATATTAATCTTGTAAAGACATACAAGAGAAGTTTCAGAGACGATTATTACCAAAAGCATATAGCCAACAGAGTTTTGGAGAAGTTTGGTCTTCACTTAATGTATAAAAGTACACTGGATGATTTGGAGAGCCAGAGTTATGCAAGAATGGGCAAATGGAGTTCTGTTGGTATGCTTCTTCTTGCTTTGAAGAATCCCGATGAATTTGACGAAGTTTACAATTTGTTTTTGGATGAAGATTCAAGGGTTACTTTTGATTGGTTCATAAAGTATAGAGTAGCATATGCTTTTTTAGGCGAGCTTGCAAGCGAAATCTTCCCACCAAAAATCTCAAGAGCAGAGTACCTTAGCAAAATTAGTGACATCAAAGTAAATAATGGTTTGATTGATGTTCATGGTTATCAAATTAGAACGGGTGCTCTCGAAGCAGCTCAAGCATTTTTGTTCGAACAATATTCTCTCGAAGGAAAGTGCAAGGTAGATATTGGCGATCACGTTATTGACGGAGGGGCTTTTGAAGGCGAAACTTCATTTTGGTTTATTTCAAAAGGTGCAGATAAAGTTTATGCTTTTGAACCCGATCAATTTAACTATTCAATATTAGTTGGAAATATAGAAAGAAATAGAGTTTCAAATAGAATACTTCCAATTAAAAAAATTCTTTCTAACAAGATCGGAACTTTTTCATTCTGCTCAACAGGTACGGGTAAGAGCGCAGTTATTAACGAAGGGAAGCAAACTATACAAGGCATTACTTTAGATTCATTCGTTGAAGACAAAGGTTTGAATAGAGTTGACTTTCTCAAGCTTGATGTAGAAGGTGCGGAATTAGAAATTCTTGAGGGTGCTGTAGAAACAATAAAGATGTTCAAGCCCAAAATGGCGATAAGTGTTTATCACAAACCCGATGATATCGTCTCAATACCTAAATTCATATTGCAATTATTACCAAAAGCAAAATTCTATCTGTCGCATAAGTGTTATACATTCTCAGAAACAGTGATTTTTGTAAATCCCAGGGATAATTAGATAGTATTTCATAAAAAATAATTGAATGGCATAAAGAGAGTTACAAGTAAATTTTATTTTCTTTTATGCGGCGAGAAAAACAATTTTACAGTATTTAACATTACAAATAAATCAGTAATAATGGTTGGTTTCTGCTTTGTGTAGAGTGTGTCCATCAGAAGTTTTCTGTAGAAAGGTGTGTCGTAATTCCCCGTTAACTGGGCAAAGCCCGTTATTCCTGGCTTGACATTTAATCTTAAATCATATTCAGGGATATTTTCCTTAATTTCTGCTATTATTTCTGGCCTTTCAGGGCGTGGGCCAACGACACTCATTTCTCCTTTTAATACGTTTATAAATTGAGGAATTTCATCGATACCTGTTTTTCTCAGGAATT
>CAYQKJ010000222.1:0-1523 GCA_964418195.1 uncultured Methanosarcinales archaeon
GCGTAAAAAAGCAATTTTTTCCAAAATGTCAAAAAAAAGAGCCCAGCTTTCTGTATTTGTAATGATTGGAATAGTGCTGTTTGTAGCCTTTATTTTCCTGTTCTCAATAACCTATGCTTTATCAAAGGGAAGGTTAAACAGCCAAATAAAGCAGATGGCATCAAAGAAAGATATTGTTGATTCGCTGAAAACAAACCTGCAATCCTGCCTGAAGAGCTCTGCTGACAAGGGCTTGCTGCTGATTGGAGAGCAGGCAGGTTTTATATTTGAGGAGCAGGGCGGAAACTCAAAAAAGACAGATGTGGCTTTTGAGGAAATAGACAACAAGAACAGGTTCTACTGGCTTTTGAAGAATTCCTGGGACATGCCTCCCGGCTATCCGCAGTATGAGAACAATTTGGGATTTGCCCAGATTCCAATGCTTCAAAAAGAAGATATTCCAAAAGAACAGCAGGGATTCAAACCAAAATACCCTTTCATAAAAGATGAGCTGGCAAAATACATGCAATATGATTTCAAGCAGTGCGTCAATCTCTCATATTTTGAGAATGAAGGAATGCAGATAAAGGAAAAGGGCTTTAGTTTAGAAATCACATTTGCAGATGACGGCACAAACTTTTATCTGAATTATCCTCTTGATGTCACAATGGAAAGCTATACAGAGCAAATCACAAAGATTCCGCCTTACAAGTCAGACATCAGATTCAAGAGAATGTATGAAATTGCCAAGAATCTTGTTAATGAGGACAAGACAAACCTGCTTTTCCTTTTTGAGAATGATATTGTGAATGGATTCAGGTACAATCCATTATCTCCTGCAGTTGTTGTGAGCAAAATTCCGGGAAAGGACTATGACATGATAACAGTTACTGACAACAAGAGGAAGATAAATGATAAGCCCTATCAACTGGTTTTTTTGAGGCAGAACAGGAATCCTGTGCTGAAATATGTTCCTGACATTTCTGTGAATATTTCTGACACAATTGATTTTCAGCCGTTCGCATTTGACCCTGATGAAGATGATATCAACATAACAATCGAGAAGTGGAAGTTTGAGATAGCTACTCAAGACCCTTTGCAGACAACAGGGCATTACATGGGTGCTGACAAGGGGTATTACAGATTCACACCGCAAGCAGAAGATATTGGAATCTATTATTACAACATGACTGTGGAAGATGTTGCTGGACTGAAGGACTGGCAGAATGAAGTAAAAGCATATGTTTACTGCGAATATTCTGCAAGCGCTGATATGGGAAACGAAATGGGAAAAAATGTTTGGCATGCTGTGGATGCCAGCGGCAAAACAAGAACATATTCCTACAATCCCCAGTGCTGCAATGAGAATGGCAGGCTGTCATTCAAAGAAGGGCAGACAGTCACGATGGCAAACGGCAAAACATGCACCTGCGACGAAAACGGAGGATGCGAAGGAATGATGCCTCCGACACCAACATGCACTGAAGGAGATACTAAATGCGAAGATAGAACTTTATATGAATGTGTTGGTGGAGTATGGGTTC
>CAYQKJ010000223.1:0-1522 GCA_964418195.1 uncultured Methanosarcinales archaeon
CAAAAATGGGGTGTTAATTATGTATGTTGTCATAGCTGGCGATTCGCTATTTGCACTTCAGATTGCAACAGAACTTGTTTTGAAGAAGAACAAGGTTGTTGTTGTAATAAAAGACAAGGACAAGGCAACTGAGGTTAGCGGCGAAAAAGGGCTGATTGTCGTGAACGGCAGCGCGATAAAGCCTGAGATTCTTGACACTTTGGATTTGGAGCACTGCGATGTTTTTGTGGCTGCAACATATATTGAAGAGGTAAATATCCTTTCAGCGCTCTATGCAAAGGATGCTGGCGCAAAACGGATTTTTGTAATGACCACCAAGCCAGAAACAGAACTAATATTAAAAAAACTAGGCGTCAAAGCTATCAATCCTGAAATAGATGCTGCCCTCAATGTTGAACTTCACATTTCAAGACCTGCAGTGGCTGACCTTGTAGGCCTAGGAGTTGGCGAGTATGATTTAGTGGAAATTGAAGTAAATCAATTCTTAAACCTCCTTGGAAAGGAAATCGGGCAGATTTACGGTAGGTTTTTTACAATTCTATCTCTCTACAAAGGCAGTGAGCATTACCTGATGCCAAACACTCCTATTGAGGAAAACGCTACGCTTATAATGCTCTGCGAGGCAGGGAAGGAGAAGGAGCTGGACAGGGCGCTTAAAGACTTTACAAAGGAAAAAATAGCCACAAGCAGCCACAAATAAGTGATTTTTGTCATTGTTTTTGCTATTTTGCATTGCCTTTTTCTATATGTTTGCCAAATGCATATTTCAGGTTTAGAAAGATTTTTGCCATTTCACGCAATATTTTTATAAGAATTTGACATATTCTGTAACCAAACTAATTATTAGAGATGCTTATATTTGGAGTTTTGTCTTTTTGTCTCAATGTAGTCTCATATTCGTCTCAATGTTGTCTCAAAAGTTCCATAGGAAATGATGGGGTGTCGTCCAAAAGAAACAAGGGGGTGTCTCAATGCTGTCTCATTTATATATGAGACTTGTCTCAAAAGAAAAACTTTTTATATACAAAGCGTTTTGCTTCCAGCCATGGGGGTAGTAGATGAGCTGAAGGATTCTCTTAGAAATACTTTTACAAAGGTAAAGGAAGATATAGAAAACAACAGCAAAAAGATATCACTTCTTGAGGAACAGAATAAAAAGCTGCTGCATGAAATCCAAAAACTGAGGGGTGCTCTAAAAGAAAAGGAAGCAGCAGAAGCTCCTCTCAAAAATGAACTTCTAAGGAAATTCAACAGAAACAAAAAGAATATCATAAAGGGAAAAATCCTTGACGTAATTGGCGGAAGCAGGAATCTGACTGTTCCTGAACTGAAAGAAATTGTTGTGGAGCAGATGCATTATTGCTCAAAAGCCACTTTCTACAGATATATTTTGGAGCTGAAGAAAAATGGGCTTCTGGATTTCGCTAACCTGAATGACAAGGAGATAGTGCTTCTCTCAAGGCAGATGTGATTTAACAGGAGCAGAATAATAATGCAGAATAATTTATATGCAACTAAGATT